>NZ_NJPO01000187.1 GCF_002855795.1 Candidatus Palibaumannia cicadellinicola | reverse complement strand
AAGTGAGTTGCCAAAAATACTTTATCAGCAGAATCGCAGAATCTAGGAGAACAATTCTATGGCTCTTAATCTTCAAGACAAACAAGCAATTGTTGCGGAAGTAAAACAATTAGCCAAAAATGCACTATCTGCTGTCGTTGCGGATTACCGTGGTGTGACAGTCAATGAAATGACTAAATTACGTACCGCTGGTCGCCAAATAGGTGTAAATATGCTTGTTGTTCGTAATACGATTATGCATCGAGTTATTGAATGTACTCCTTTTGCATCTTTAAAAGATATTTGTTTTGGTCCCAGCTTGATTGCTTTTTCTACTAAACATCCTGGTGCTGCTGCTCGTATATTTAAACAATTTGCGAAAGATAATATTAATTTTAATATTAAAGCAGCCGTTTTTGAAAATACTTTTATTCCAGGGTCAGAAATAGACCGATTAGCTAATCTACCAACTTACGAAGAAGCAATTGCTAATATGATACTTACTATGAAAGAAGCTTCTATAGGAAAACTCGCTCGTATTTTAGTGGCATTATGCCAACAAAAACAAAAAGCAGCGTAAATAATATTTACCTAATTTTCAAAAAAACGTAAATAATATTTACCTAATTTTAGGAGCAATTGCTATGTCACTCACTAAAGAACAAATTTTAGACGCAGTAGCTAAAATGTCAATTTTAGATATTACTGAGCTAATTTCTATGATGGAAGAGAAATTTGGTGTCTCTTCTATTTCAACTGTAGCTGTAACTTCAAGTCCAACTGAAGTTGTGGAAGAACAAACCGAATTTGAAGTGATCTTAACAGCTATTGGTAGTAATAAAGTTTCTGTTATCAAAGCCGTACGAAGCGCTCTTGGTCTTGGTTTAAAAGAAGCAAAAGACTTAGTAGAATCGTCACCAATTACCCTAAAAGAAAATGTAAGTAAAGATGATGCCGAAACGTTGAAAAAAACTCTAGAAGATGCTGGTGCTTCTGTTCAGGTAAAGTAATTTACTTATCTGGTAGACAGAAGTAATAGCTGGTGCCTTTATAGTCACCAGCTTTTTTATGTTTATATGTATTATTTATAATAAATTTACTAAATGAACATTCAATATTTTTCTATTACAGTTTTATAGCTGAGGAACCCTATGGTTTACTCCTATACCGAAAAAAAACGTATCCGTAAAGATTTTGGAAAACGTCCACAAATTTTAGACGTTCCCTATCTTCTTTCTATACAACTGGATTCTTTTCAGAAGTTTATCGAACGAGATCCCGAAGGTCAGTACGGACTAGAAGCAGCTTTCCGGTCAATATTTCCCATACATAGCTATAGCGGCAATGCCGAATTACAATATGTTAGTTATCGTTTAGGTGATCCTATATTTGATGTTAAAGAGTGCCAGATTCGTGGGGTTACATTTTCTGTACCACTACGAGTGATATTACGTCTAATTATCTATGAGCGTGAAGTCCCAGAAACTTCTATTAAAGAACAAGAAGTCTACATGGGAGAAATTCCCCTGATGACAGATCATGGAACTTTTATTATTAATGGCACTGAACGTGTGATTGTTTCGCAGTTACACCGTAGTCCTGGTGTATTTTTTGACAGTGATAAGGGTAAGATACACTCATCAGGTAAAGTATTATTTAATGCACACATTATTCCTTATCGAGGATCTTGGTTAGATTTTGAATTTGATCAAAAAGATCACCTTTTTGTACGTATAGATCGTCGTCGTAAATTACCTGTAACGATTCTTTTACGTGCATTAAACTTTACTACTAACCAAATTTTAGACACGTTTTTTGAAAAAATTGTGTTTCATATTAATGAACACAAGCATAAATTAAAAATGAAACTTGTTCCTGAGCGCTTACGCGGAGAAACAGCTTCATTTGATATTGAAGCCAATGGCACTATATATGTCGAAAAAGGCAGACGTATTACCGCTCGTCATATTAGTAAGCTGAAAAAAGACTTCATAGAGGAAATAATAGTTCCGGTAGAATATATTCTAAATAAAGTAATAGCAAAAGATTATATTAATACTAATACTAGTGAAATTATAGTTCCTGCTAATACAGAACTATCTTTAGAGTTACTCGATAAACTAAGTCAAGCCGGATTTCAGTCTATTGAAACACTATTCACAAATGACTTAGATCATGGCGCTTATATTTCAGAAACATTACGTATTGATCCTACTAAAGATCGCTTAAGTGCATTAGTAGAAATTTATCGTATGATGCGTCCAGGTGAACCACCAACCCGTGAAGCAACAGAGAATCTTTTCGACAATCTTTTTTTCTCAGAAGAACGTTATGATCTATCTGCTGTTGGTAGAATGAAATTTAATCGTGCGTTGTTACGTAAAGATATAGAAGGTTCTGGTCTGTTAAGTAAAAATGACATAATCGAAGTAATCAAAAAGCTTATTGATATTCGTAACGGCAAAGGTGAAGTAGATGATATAGATCATCTTGGTAATCGTCGTATCCGTTCTGTTGGTGAAATGGCAGAAAATCAATTCCGAGTAGGTTTAGTTCGCGTAGAACGCGCTGTTAAAGAGCGTTTATCTCTAAGTGATCTCGATACTTTAATGCCGCAAGATATCATTAATGCGAAACCCATTTCTGCTGCGGTCAAAGAATTTTTTTGTTCTAGCCAGTTGTCGCAATTTATGGACCAAAATAATCCGTTGTCTGAGATTACTCATAAACGCCGTATTTCTGCACTAGGACCAGGTGGGCTTACTCGTGAACGTGCTGGATTCGAAGTACGAGACGTACATCCTACTCATTATGGGCGAGTATGCCCTATAGAAACTCCAGAAGGACCTAACATTGGTCTAATAAACTCTTTATCAGTGTACGCACAAACTAACGAGTATGGTTTTTTAGAAACCCCGTATCGTCGTGTACATAACGGTACAGTCACTGAAGACATTCATTATCTTTCGGCGATTGAAGAAGGTAATTTTGTTATCGCACAGGCTAATACTAATATTGATGAAACTGGATATTTTATCGATGATTTAGTTACCTGTCGTAATAAAGGCGAATCTAGTTTATTCAGCCGTGACCAAGTGAACTATATGGATGTTTCTACACAACAAATTGTTTCTGTGGGTGCTTCTCTTATTCCTTTCTTAGAGCATGATGACGCTAACCGGGCTTTAATGGGTGCTAATATGCAACGTCAAGCTGTACCTACCTTACGTACCGATAAACCATTGGTCGGTACTGGTATGGAACGTATAGTAGCGGTAGATTCAGGCGTAACCGCTGTTGCCAAACGTGGCGGTATAGTTCAGTATGTTGATGCTTCACGTATTGTCATTAATGTTAATTCTGAGGAAATGTATCCAGGCGAAGCTGGTATCGATATTTATCACATGACGAAATATATTCGTTCTAATCAGAATACCTGTATTAGTCAAAGGCCTTGCGTTTCTTTAGGTGAATCAGTAAAGCGGAGTGATGTATTAGCTGATGGGCCATCTACTGATTTAGGGGAACTAGCGTTAGGACAGAATATGCGTATAGCGTTCATGCCATGGAATGGTTATAACTTTGAAGATTCTATGCTTGTTTCTGAACGTGTCGTGCAAGAGGATCGTTTTACGACTATTCATATTCAGGAATTAGCTTGTGTATCACGCGATACCAAACTAGGTCCTGAAGATATTACCGCAGATATACCCAATGTCGGTGAAGCAGCACTATGTAAATTAGATGAATCTGGAATAGTTTATATTGGTGCTGAAGTTACTAGTGGTGACATACTGGTAGGTAAAGTCACACCTAAAGGCGAAACTCAACTTACTCCAGAAGAAAAACTATTACGTGCTATCTTTGGCGAAAAAGCTTCAGATGTAAAAGATTCTTCATTACGAGTACCTAACGGTTTCTCCGGTACTGTAATAGATGTACAAGTTTTTACTCGTGATGGCGTCGTAAAAGATAAACGAGCGTTAGAAATAGAAGAAATGCAACTGAAGCAGGCTAAAAAAGACCTGACAGAAGAACTACGCATTTTCGAATTAGGTATATTTATCCGTATCCGTGACATACTAGTCTCTGATGGTATAGATATTAATATTGAGAAAATATCTAAGTTAAATAGCGAGCAGTGGCTAACATTTAGCTTAACAAATAAAGAGAAAAATATTCAACTCAAACAGTTAGTAAAGCAGTATCACAATTTAAAAAATCTTTTTGATAAAAAATTAGAAGAAAAGCGTAGTAAGATTACCCAAGGCGACGATCTTTCCCCTGGTGTACTAAAAATAGTTAAAGTATATCTTGCTGTCAAACGACAGATCCAGCCTGGCGATAAAATGGCAGGTCGTCATGGTAACAAAGGTGTGATTTCTAAAATCAACCCAATCGAAGATATGCCTTACGATGAAAATGGTATACCAGTTGATATAGTACTAAATCCACTAGGTGTTCCATCACGTATGAATATTGGGCAGATTCTGGAAACACATTTGGGAATGGCCGCTAAAGGTATAGGTAATAAGATTAATACTATGCTTCAACAACACCAAGATATAGTAAAAATACGTAATTTTATTCAAAAAGCTTATGATGTGGGCGATAACATACGACAAAAAGTAAATCTAAATCTTTTTTCCGACGAAGAAGTACTGCTACTCGCAGAAAACTTAAAAAATGGTATGCCGATAGCAACACCGGTATTTGATGGCGCAAAAGAAAAAGAAATTAAAGAACTACTACAGTTAGGAGAATTACCAACTTCTGGTCAGATAATTCTATTTGATGGGCGGACCGGCGAACAATTTGAGCGTCCGGTAACAGTGGGTTATATGTATATGCTAAAACTCAATCATCTCGTTGATGATAAAATGCATGCGCGTTCAACTGGTTCTTATAGCTTAGTCACTCAGCAACCTCTTGGTGGTAAAGCTCAGTTTGGTGGTCAACGTTTCGGAGAAATGGAAGTTTGGGCGCTCGAAGCTTATGGAGCTGCATATACGTTACAAGAAATGCTGACTGTAAAGTCAGATGATGTTAATGGTCGTACTAAAATGTATAAAAATATTGTCGATGGTAATCACACTATGGAACCAGGCATGCCGGAATCTTTTAACGTCTTATTAAAAGAAATACGTTCTTTAGGTATTAATATAGAACTAGAAGAAGACTGATTTTTAGTTACTAATAAAAAACAAATAGCATTATAGCATAAACGTGCCTTAAATATCAAATTAAGGCATATCACAGATCTAAGATTTAACTCTGACAAGAGCTAAAAGCCGTGAAAGATTTACTGAAATTTCTGAAAGCGCAAGCTAAGACTGAAGAGTTTGATGCGATAAAAATTGCACTAGCCTCGCCAGACATGATCCGTTCCTGGTCTTTTGGTGAAGTAAAAAAACCTGAGACTATCAATTACCGCACTTTTAAACCTGAGCGTGACGGTTTATTTTGCGCGCGCATTTTCGGGCCTGTTAAAGATTATGAGTGTCTGTGCGGTAAGTACAAGCGTCTAAAGCATCGGGGGGTCATTTGCGAAAAATGTGGGGTTGAAGTTACCCAAACGAAAGTACGTCGCGAACGTATGGGACATATTGAGCTTGCTTCTCCTACCGCACATATTTGGTTTTTAAAATCTTTACCGTCACGTATTGGTTTGTTGCTAGACATGCCCCTACGTGATATAGAGCGTGTACTTTACTTTGAGTCCTATGTAGTTGTTGAAAGTGGCATGACTAATTTAGAACGCCATCAGATATTAACTGAAGAACAGTATTTAGATGCATTAGAAGAGTTTGGTGACGAATTTGATGCCAAAATGGGCGCGGAAGCCATTCATGTTTTGTTAAAAAATATAGCTATTGAGCATGAATGTGAAGAATTACGAGAAGAACTAGAAGAAACTACTTCGGAAACGAAACGTAAAAAACTAACTAAACGTATTAAGTTACTTGAAGCATTCGTAGAGTCCGGTAATAAACCAGAATGGATGATATTGAATGTACTACCAGTATTACCACCAGATCTACGTCCATTAGTACCGCTAGACGGGGGACGTTTTGCTACATCAGATCTCAATGATTTATATCGTCGTGTTATTAACCGTAATAATCGTCTTAAGCGATTACTTGATTTATCTGCACCAGATATCATTGTTCGTAATGAAAAACGTATGTTACAAGAAGCAGTAGATGCATTACTAGATAACGGACGGCGCGGACGTGCCATCACAGGCTCTAATAAGCGTCCACTTAAATCTCTCGCCGATATGATAAAAGGAAAGCAAGGTCGTTTTCGTCAAAATCTACTAGGTAAACGCGTAGACTACTCTGGGCGTTCAGTTATTACTGTAGGTCCGTACCTACGTCTACATCAATGTGGTTTACCGAAGCAGATGGCACTTGAGCTATTCAAACCTTTCATCTATGGTAAGCTAGAACGGCGTGGCCTTGCTACGACAATTAAAGCAGCAAAAAAAATGGTAGAACGTGAAGAATCAGTAGTATGGGATATTCTAGACGAAGTAATTCGTGAACATCCAGTGATGTTAAACCGTGCGCCAACTCTGCATCGTTTAGGTATACAAGCATTTGAGCCTGTCCTGATAGAAGGTAAAGCCATTCAGCTACATCCATTAGTTTGTGCTGCATACAACGCTGATTTTGACGGTGATCAAATGGCAGTACACATTCCATTAACACTTGAAGCGCAGTTAGAAGCTCGTGCCTTAATGATGTCTACTAATAATATTTTATCCCCTGCAAACGGTGAACCAATCATAGTTCCATCACAAGATGTTGTGTTAGGTCTATACTACATGACTCGTGATCGTATTAATGGTAAAGGGGAAGGTATGGTACTTACCGGACCTAAAGAAGCTGAACGTATTTATCGTCTTGGAATAGCTGAGTTACATGCACGTGTTAAAGTACGTATTACAGAATATGAGAAGAATGATAACGGTAACTGGATTCACAACTCACATATTGTCGAAACCACCATTGGTCGAGCCATACTATGGATGATAGTACCCAAAGGATTACCTTTTACACTAGTTAACCAGGTACTTGGTAAAAAATCTATCTCTAAGATGTTAAATACTTGTTATCGTATACTAGGTCTTAAACCGACTGTTATTTTTGCTGACCAGATAATGTATACTGGTTTTGCCTACGCTGCACGTTCTGGCTCATCAGTTGGCATCGATGATATGATTATTCCTTTCAAGAAAGCTGAAATTATTAATGAAGCGGAAGCGGAAGTAGCGGAGATTCAAGAACAATTCCAGTCTGGTTTAGTAACAGCTGGTGAACGTTATAATAAAGTAATAGATATATGGGCTGCTGCTAATGAACGTGTCGCTAAAGCTATGATGGATAATCTGTCTACTGAAGCTGTTATGAACAGTAATGGCATAAAAGAACGTCAGGTATCATTTAATAATATTTTTATGATGTCTGATTCTGGCGCACGGGGATCTGCCGCACAAATTAGACAGTTGGCTGGTATGCGTGGCTTAATGGCGAAACCTGATGGCTCAATTATAGAAACTCCTATTACCGCTAATTTCCGTGAAGGTCTAAACGTTTTACAATACTTTATTTCTACACATGGTGCTCGTAAAGGTTTAGCAGATACAGCATTAAAAACCGCTAATTCTGGTTATCTAACTCGTCGTTTAGTAGATGTAGCACAAGATCTAGTAGTCACTCAAGATGATTGCGGCACTTTGTCGGGTATTATTATGACACCTGTTATTGAGGGAGGTGATGTAAAAGAACCACTACGCGAACGTGTACTAGGTCGTGTCACAGCAGAAAATGTATTGCTACCAGGTAGCACAAATATTCTCGTAGAACGTAATATTTTACTAAATGAGCAATGGTGTGATGTACTAGAAGATAATTCAATTGACAACATTAAGGTTCGTTCAGTAGTTACTTGTGATACCGATTTTGGTGTATGTGCTCATTGCTATGGACGTGATTTAGCTCGTGGTCACCTAGTAAATAAAGGTGAAGCTATTGGTGTGATCGCAGCACAATCAATTGGTGAACCAGGTACTCAATTAACTATGCGTACTTTTCATATCGGTGGTGCAGCCTTTCGTGCTGCGGCAGAATCAAGTATTCAGGTAAAAAATCAAGGTACAATTCGTCTTATTAACGCAAAATATGTGATTAATATTAGTAATAAAATAGTCATTACCTCTCGTAATACTGAGCTTAAGTTAATAGATGAATTTGGTAGAACTAAAGAAAGCTACAAAGTACCATATGGTGCCGTAATGGCAAAAGGCGATGGTTCAAAAATAATAGGTGGAGAAACAGTTGCAAACTGGGATCCACATACTATGCCCGTGATCACTGAAGTTGACGGTTTTATTCGTTTCACTGATATGATAGATGGTCAGACTATTACTCGCCAGACCGATGAACTTACGGGTTTATCATCTATCGTAGTATTAGATACTGCAGAAAGAACTAGTGGTGGTAAAGATTTACGACCAGCGCTAAAAATTGTTGATATTAATCATAACGATGTTCTTATTCCAAATACTGATATGCCTGCACAGTATTTTCTTCCTGGTAAGACTATTGTACAATTAGAAGATGGTACCAAAATTACCAGTGGTGACACCTTAGCACGTTTGCCGCAAGAAACCAGTGGTACTAAAGATATTACCGGTGGTTTACCACGTGTTGCTGATTTATTCGAAGCTAGACGACCTAAAGAGCCAGCAATTTTAGCAGAGATAAGTGGTATTATTTCTTTCGGTAAAGATACTAAAGGAAAACGGCGTTTGGTAATATCACCATTAAATAGTAATGATACTTACGAAGAAATGATTCCAAAATGGCGTCAACTTAACGTATTTGAAGGTGAATGCGTAGAACGTGGTGACGTAATATCTGATGGACCAGAATCGCCGCATGATATTCTACGTTTACGTGGGGTACATGCTGTAACTCGCTATATCGTTAATGAAGTACAAGAGGTTTACCGTTTACAGGGCGTAAAAATAAACGATAAGCATATCGAAGTTATTATTCGTCAGATGCTACGTAAAGCGACTATTATCAGCGCTGGTAGTTCCGATTTTTTAGAAGGGGAACAAGTCGAATACTCACGAATTAAAATAACTAATCTTCAGCTTAAAAGCGAAGGAAAAAAAGAAATAACTTATGTACGTGATCTACTAGGTATAACTAAAGCATCGCTAGCGACTGAATCTTTTATATCAGCTGCTTCTTTCCAAGAAACTACACGTGTACTCACAGAAGCCGCCGTAGCGGGAAAAAGCGACGAACTACGCGGTCTGAAAGAAAATGTTATTGTCGGTAGGCTTATACCAGCTGGTACAGGTTACGCTTATCATCAAGAACGTACCAGCAATCGTCAGCATAGAGAAAAGTGTGATATACAGCAGATGACAGCAGATGAAGCGTCAGCTAATCTTGCTGAATTGTTAAACTTTAGTCTCAGCAACAGTCTAAGCAACCACTAACACTAATATGTCATATGACTTTAAAGCCACTAAATACATTTAGTTTGAATGTATACGCACACCAAGTTGTTACTGCGCACAGCGAAAATCAATTGCTGATGCTATGGAAACATGCATTACAAATTAATCGTCCTGCATTACTACTCGGTAGCGGTAGTAATGTTCTGTTTCTCGAAAATTATACAGGCACAGTATTACTAAATCGTATTAAGGGTATTGTGATTAGAGAAGATGCTGAAGCGTGGTATTTACATGTTGGTGCTGGTGAAGTATGGCATGATTTAGTCATTTATACTCTTGAGAGAAAAATCCCTGGTTTAGAAAATTTAGCTTTAATACCAGGCTATATTGGCTCAGCCCCGATACAAAATATCGGCGCATATGGTGTAGCATTACAAGATTTATGTGAATATGTAGATATTATTCAGTTAGATCATGGTACAAAACTTCGCCTTAACGCATTAGAATGCCAATTTGGCTATCGAGATAGTATTTTTAAGCATCGCTACCGCGAAAATGTTGCTATTGTAGCTGTAGGATTACGGCTCAGCAAATTTTGGCGGCCCGTTCTAAATTACGGTAACCTGAAACAACTAGATACGCACAACGTAACCCCGCGTCAGATTTTTGATACTATCTGCGCTATGCGGCGTAATAAATTACCTAATTCTAAAACAGGTAATGCCGGTAGTTTTTTTAAAAATCCATTGATTGATACTAAAACTGCTGCGCAATTATTAGCCTGTTATCCCGATGCTCCTTACTCCCCACAAACTAATGGTGGGATAAAACTAGCTGCTGGATGGCTAATTGATCGCTGTAAGTTAAAGGGATATCAAGTGGGTCACGCAGCCGTGTATGAAAAACAGGCATTGATTTTAATTAATATTGGCCAGGCTAGCGGTTTAGAAATAGCTACGCTAGCTAAGTATGTTCGCTACATAGTAGCAGATAAATTTGCTATTTGGCTGGAACCTGAAGTCCGTTTTATTGGCGCAGAAGGAGAAGTAGATGCGATTGGAGCCTTATTATGATAATATAATAAACACCAGTATGAGTATACCGCTAAATATTTTTCACATATCACAAGCCGTCAATTTACTTACAGATCAAAGTAATATTCTAAATGAACAAGTTATTCAAGCACACTTGTCTACTGGTAGATTAGTAGTACTACCAGTAATTAATTCAACTAATCAATATTTAATAAATAGAATTTCTCATTTACAACCTGGCGATGCTTGTGTTGCTGAATATCAATTACATGGACGTGGACGACGAGGTAGAAAATGGATTTCTCAATTTCGTAATAATATTTATTATTCTATTTATTGGTATTTTAAGCAGCAGGGTCCATCTGTATTAATTGGGCTTAGTTTAATGGTTGGCATTATTGTAGCCGACATTTTGCAAAATTTTGGGGTAACTAATGTATTAGTAAAATGGCCAAATGATCTCTACCTTAATAATCGTAAATTAGCTGGTATTTTAGTTGAAATGATTGGTCAATCTATCGTGATTGGCATAGGCATTAATCTCGCTATGCCAACTATAGCTAAAGAGTGGATTTCTTTACACGAAATAGGGAACTATATCATAAGAAATGCTTTAGTGGCTGAACTAACTAATGCATTATGCAAAGCGTTACTATTATTTGAACAAGAAGGTTTTTTTCCATTTATGTTACGCTGGCGTACATTAGATTACTTATACAATAAAAAAGTCAATATTTTACTCAATGAGTATCAAAAGGTAACAGGAATTGCTCGTGGCATTAATACACAAGGGGCATTTCTTTTAGAACAAAAAGGTAAAATATACTCTTATATTAATGGCGAAATAGGCTGGTATTCTTAAAAGGAAAGGAGATGCCTGGCAATTTCCTACTCTCACATGGGGAAACCCCACACTACCATCGGCGCTACGGTATTTCACTTCTGAGTTCGGTATGGTATCAGGTG
>NZ_NJPO01000186.1 GCF_002855795.1 Candidatus Palibaumannia cicadellinicola | reverse complement strand
TTTATTCACTATTTATCAATATTTATTCACTAATAACTATTGTTAGATAGTGTTTAGGACAAAATTATGATTAAGTTAGGCATAATTATGGATTCAATCACATCCATTAATCTTAAAAAAGATACTAGCTTTGCACTGTTACTTGAAGCACAAAAACGTGAATATAAAATATATTATATGGAAATAAATTCTCTTTATTTACGTTATGGAGAAGCTAAAGCTTATTGTCGATTACTGACAGTAAAAAAATCTTATGAAGATTGGTATTCATTTTATGGAAATGAAGATATTTATTTAAGAGATTTAGATGTTATTTTAATGCGCAAAAATCCCCCAATAGATACAGAATTTATTTATGCTACTTATATTCTTGATATTGCTGAAAGAGATGGTACATTAATTATTAATAAACCACAAAGTTTACGAGATTGTAATGAAAAAATATTTGCTTCTTGGTTTAAATCTCATATTCCAGATACCTTAGTCAGTCAACGTAATAAAGATTTTTATACATTTTTACAACAATATAAAGATATTATCTTAAAGCCATTAAATGGCATGGGAGGTCAATCTATTTTTAGAATTAAACTACATGATCCTAATTCATTCGTTATAATTGAAACTTTAACTAATAATAATCAAAACTTTTGTATGGCACAAACTTATCTTTCATCTATTAAATATGGAGATAAACGTGTATTTGTTATTAACGGTAATCCAGTACCATATTGTCTTGCACGAATTCCTAAACCAGGTGAGACACGAGGTAATTTAGCAGCTGGGGGACATGGAGAAGCACGTAAGTTATCAAAAATAGATTTGAAAATAGCTCAAGATTTAGGATTAATTTTAAAAAACAAAGGACTACTGTTTGTAGGTTTAGATATTATTGGTGATAAATTAATAGAAATTAATATTACTAGTCCTACTTGTATATTAGAAATAGAAGCAGTTTTTAAAATATCTATTAGTGGTATATTAATGGATGTTATTGAACAAAAAATTAAATGTAAATAACAAATATTGTTAATATTGTTAATATTAAAAAATTTTATTACCAAGTTTATGTTTCTAACAATTTACTTAATTATTAGTAACTTAGTAAAAAACTAAATTATAATTATTTTAATACAAATAAATTACATTAAGCAAATAACAATAGATCGGAA
>NZ_NJPO01000185.1 GCF_002855795.1 Candidatus Palibaumannia cicadellinicola | reverse complement strand
ATCAGCTTTATCACGGTCTTCAGCTTATGTTTATAGAAAGAAAAAATAAATAAATTAGATTACCTAGTAGCTATTCTATATCAACTATAGGTTGATAATTGGAATTTAATATATCATAGAGTGATATTACGTGTGTTATTATGATTTGATACTAAATCATAATAAACTCTTTGAATCCTTTCGCTTAGCTAAAAGCTTAACCTGGTTAAGCGATCTTATATCGCCTGCCAGGCGGATTATTTTCGCGCCCCATGTCTAGGATACTAAGATGAAATTACAGCAACTTCGTTATATCGTAGAAGTCGTTAACCATAACCTGAATGTTTCTTCTACTGCGGAAGGACTTTATACCTCTCAGCCCGGTATTAGTAAACGGGTACGAATGTTAGAAGATGAGCTAGGGGTACAAATATTCGCACGCAGCGGCAAACATCTTACTAGGGTAACCCCAGCCGGCCAGGAAATTATTCGCATTGCGCGCGAAGTACTATCCAAAGTTGATGCTATTAAAGCGGTAGCTGGAGAGCATACTTATCCCGATAAAGGATCATTGTATGTTGCAACTACCCATACTCAGGCACGTTATGCTCTACCAAAAGTTATCAAGAGCTTTATCGAGCGTTACCCGCTCGTATCACTGCACATGCACCAAGGATCTCCTGCCCAAATTGCCGAAGCGGTATCTAAAGGATTAGCTGATTTCGCAATTGCTACTGAAGCGTTGCATTTATATGATGATTTGGTAATGTTACCTTGTTATCACTGGAACCGTGCTATCGTGGTGTTACCGCATCATCCTTTAGCTAGCAAAAAAAAGATAGCGATTGAAGAACTGGCATCCTATCCACTAGTTACCTATACTTTTGGCTTTACTGGTCGCTCTGAGCTAGATATCGCTTTTAACCACGCTGGACTGAAACCACGCATTGTTTTTACGGCTACCGATGCCGATGTAATTAAAACTTACGTGCGTATGGGTCTCGGTATTGGCGTAATTGCTAATATGGCTGTCAGCTCAGAAGCTGACCATGATTTAGTTAAAATCAGTGCAGATGTATTATTTGCTCAAAGTACGACAAAAATAGGGTTTCGTCGTAGTACTTTTCTGCGTAGCTACATGTACGATTTTCTTCAACGTTTCGCGCCGCATTTAACCCGTGAAGTAGTAGATATGGCAGTAGCACGGCGCTCTAATGAAGAAATAGAAGCTATTTTTCACGAAATCCACTTACCGGTGAAATAATAGTGTATCACCGTGTATAACTATGAAGTAGCTATGCCTTAGCATACTATGCTAAGTTACTAATGACATACTTAAATTTAATATCAAATAATAAATATATTAATGTTTTATTGAATAGATTAATTATTTATATTTTGTCATTGAGTAAATGTCCCATCTTAGCGGCCTTTGTATCTAGATAGCGTGCGTTTTCTGGGTTACGACCAACAATCAGAGGAACTCTTTCGGTGATATTTATCCCAGCCTCAGAAAGAATCTCCACTTTCTTAGGATTATTAGTTAGCAAGCGAACTGAATCTACTCCTAGTACCTTAAACATATCCGCGCAAAGAGTAAAATCTCGTTCATCAGCCGCAAAACCTAGCTGATGATTGGCTTTTACCGTATCTACTCCTTTATCTTGAAGCGCATAGGCACGTATTTTATTTAGTAGTCCGATATTACGTCCTTCTTGACGATGATAAAGTAGAAGACCACGTCTCTCTTCGGCAATAGAACTCAGGGCAGCTTCTAACTGAAAGCCGCAATCACAGCGCAAGCTGAAAAGAGCATCGCCGGTCAGACATTCGGAGTGCACTCGTGCCAGAACCGGTACTGGACTAGTCACATCACCATAGACCAGCGCTAGATGATCATTTTTTGTGGCTATCTCCTCAAATCCTATCATCAGAAAATCGCCCCAGGGTGTTGGCAGTTTTGCTTCTGCCACACGTTTAAGCTGCATGATATTCTCCAAAAACACAAATAGACTTTCAGCCTATATTTCTTTCGATAATGCTGATACTTTTTGTTAAGCTTACTTGTGCTCATTAGCAAATATTATTAATCTAAATACTGTTACACATGGTAATTAACCCTTGATGAAAAAGGTTTAACCTATTTATAATAGCGCTGGCTTGCAGGAAATAATGTGAAATACATTCTTATCATGTTGCTTCTACTGGTGATATTAATTACTTTTATTTTATTTGGAGCACACAATAATCCAATTCTCTCTTTTAACTATTTGCTAAATCAAAAAGAATTTCGGGCATCGACGCTGTTATCACTCATCTTTCTTTCTGGCTTTATCATAGGTTGGGTGACTTGCGGTCTATTCTGGTTGCGTACTGGTTTAGCGCTAGTTTACGCAAAAAGGGAGGTAAAACGGCTCACACAACAACAAATCGCCCAGGCAGTAAATGTTACCTCTACCAATTGTTCTAATCATTCCGATGGCGCTTAAGGAAGACAATACATACTGCAGGGAGCAACAAGATAAAGCAGCAGATATTATTCCTAGAGATCTAATCTAAAGATAGTAGCACTATTAAAACTAATATGACACTAGCTAAGTAAGCTGATGGAAAATATGTTATCTGTTTTAACATAGTGCTGAATTATTATACAACAGCTAGGAAAAAATATTTTCACATCATACTATGATGTGCATGAGTA
>NZ_NJPO01000184.1 GCF_002855795.1 Candidatus Palibaumannia cicadellinicola | reverse complement strand
CATACGTACTGAAGTAATATCCATACTAGCTATAACAGCATCGCAACGATAATAATTTAAACTAGGAATAAGACTGTCAAAAGTCTGATTATAAAATATGCTATTAATTTGCATTTTATGACATAATGCATTAGCAAGATCAATATCAAATCCTTGAATTTTATTATTAGTTCCTATATATTCAAATGGTGCATAGTTAGCATCAGTAGCAAAGCGTAGTATATGAGTCATAGCAGAACAGCTGGATAATGATGAAAAGCTAAATATAGTAGCTAATAACCATATTGTTACTAACTTGTTCATTTAAAAGTAATCTGACCTTAATCGTCATTATTAACTAATGCGATAAATAGCGAGCAAAATTAATAGTTTGTGGGAAATAAAAATGACTAACGTCGCCTTGTTCTATGATTTTACCATTTTCCATATATACTATATAACTAGCAGTTTTACGAGCTAGTTCAATTTCATGAGTAACAATTACTTGGGTAATACCAGTTTGTGATAATTCATGAATAATACTAATTATTTGTGCCGTTATTTCTGGATCTAATGCTGAAGTTGGTTCATCGAATAGTAAAACTTGTGGTTCCATCATTAATGCACGAGCAATTGCTACGCGTTGTTGTTCTCCACCAGAAAGATGTAACGGAAATCGCTCCGAAAAATTGGTTAACTGTAATCTATTAAGTAATAAATCTGCACGTGCATTAGCTGTTGCACGAACTAAACCTTGTACTCGACAAGGTGCTTCAGTTAAGTTTTGTCTTACTGTTAAATGAGGCCATAGGTTATATTGTTGAAAGACCATACCTACATTTTGACGTAGCGATCTAACGGCTTGAATATTTACTACGTTACTGAAATCAAAATCATTACCAGCAATATGTAGTTGACCAGTACTAGGAATCTGTAATAAATTCAATACTCGTAGTAATGAACTTTTACCTGCCCCACTAGGTCCTAGTAAAACTAGTATATTACCAGGTAAACAGGTAATATTTATGTCAAATAAAGCCTGATACTTCCCATAAAAACAATTAATATTTTTTAGTTTAATACTCATACAAAAAATAAATAAACATTAGTTTATATAATAAGTTGTATCACGAGTGTGATGTCATTACGAATTATTTATTCGTAAATAATAATTAACATTAGTGATAAGTTGAAATTATGTGAAAAACATCTAATATGTGAAATTATCACATAATTTAGCTAAATGATTTAGCGATTACGAAATATAATTCGTCCTTTTTTTAAATCATAAGGAGTAAGCTCAACAGTGACTTTATCACCTGTTAATATGCGAATATAATTTTTTCGCATTTTACCAGATATATATGCGGTAACTATATGTCCATTTTCTAATTCTACCCGAAACATTGTGTTAGCTAATGTGTCTAATACTGTGCCTTGTATTTCAATATTTTCTTCTTTTGTCATTGACTAACTCGAATATAAAAATGTTATAAATATTAATTTAATATAATATAATTATATTATAATCTAATATATTAGATTAATTAAATATATTTAACGTTAAAATAAAGCTA
>NZ_NJPO01000183.1 GCF_002855795.1 Candidatus Palibaumannia cicadellinicola | reverse complement strand
CTATCTTTTTTTTATATATCGCCCTTTTCCTATTGCTATTGTTATTCCAGCTTGCTTGGAAATTGTGTAAGCGGCTTTATTACTAGATGTGCTGATAGCAGCTGGCGGCGTAATCTATTATTAACGCACAATGTAGATCTAAATCAACCATATTTAGTAACTATGTGCGTAATTTGCGGAAATTTTATGAATAACATGTTGCAAAAACCCAAAATAAATCATGTAGAGACCGTCGCTAGGTCCCGCTTATTTACCGTTGAATCTGTTAATTTAGAGTTTAGTAATGGCGTTTGTAGAGTGTACGAACGAATGCAGCCATCAGATCGTGAGTCGGTAATGATAGTACCAGTCATTGATGATCACTTACTGCTAATTCGTGAGTACGGTGTCGGTATTGAGGACTATGAACTTAGCTTTCCAAAAGGACTCATCGATACCGGAGAAGAAATTATGGAAGCTGCTAATCGTGAACTAATGGAAGAAGCTGGCTACGGTGCACATACTTTTACCTTTCTCCATCGCCTGACTATAGCGCCTTCTTATTTATCGAGCAAAATGAATATTGTGGTAGCTCAGAAGCTTTATCCACAAAAGCGGCAAGGCGATGAGCCAGAAACATTGCCACTAGTTCGTTGGCCAGTAGCGCGTATGTTAGCATTACTAAATGAAATAGATTTTTGTGAGGCACGTAATATCAGCGCGCTATTTCTTGCCCACGCTTGGTTAAAGTAAATTATGAGCTTATCTATCTTAACTGCATTTCTTTACTACATTAAGTCAAGAATAAATATGTTAAGTTTTTAACTAATTTGGTTTGTTTTACATTAGCTGATGTATTTAATATAAAAAAATTACTAGTAATTTTAGTAATTACTAACCTAAAATAGCCATCTAGAAGTTAATCCATCTAGACTAGATAATTGTGACTAGGGTAGATAACTTTGATGCGTATTGTGATTATCAAAGTATCAGTAAAGTTGCTGATACCATTCCTAGCGCTATGCAATCATAATTTTTATCTCACCCGTCTCGTCTCCAAAGGTAAAATACTAATGGCTAAGCACTTATTTACATCGGAATCTGTTTCCGAAGGGCATCCTGATAAAATAGCGGACCAGATTTCTGACGCAGTGTTAGACGCTATTTTAGCACAAGATCTAAAAGCACGCGTTGCTTGTGAAACTTATGTTAAAACTGGTATGGTACTAGTAGGTGGCGAAATAACTACCAGTGCTTGGATTGATATCGAAGAACTAACCCGCAATACCATCCGTGAGATAGGTTATACTCATTCAGATATGGAATTTGATGCTAACTCCTGCGCCGTTTTAAGTCTTATTAGTAAACAGTCGCCAGATATTAACCAAGGTATTGATCGTACCGATCCACGAGAACAAGGAGCGGGCGACCAGGGTCTGATGTTTGGTTACGCTACTAACGAAACAGATGTACTAATGCCAGCACCTATTACCTACGCTCATCGTCTTGTAGCACGTCAGTCTCAGGTGCGTAAAAATGGTACCCTACCTTGGTTACGTCCAGACGCTAAAAGCCAGGTTACCTTTGCTTATGATCAAGGTAAAGTAGTTGGTATCGATACGGTAGTACTTTCTACCCAACACATAGAAAATATTTCTTTACCCCATTTGCAAGAAGCTGTCATGGAAGAGATAATTAAACCAGTACTGCCAGCTAAGTGGCTTTCAGCACAAACAAAATTTTTTATTAATCCAACTGGTCGTTTTGTCATAGGTGGTCCTATGGGCGATTGTGGGCTAACTGGTCGTAAGATTATAGTAGATACCTACGGCGGCATGGCCCGTCACGGCGGAGGAGCTTTTTCTGGGAAAGATCCATCTAAAGTAGACCGTTCTGCCGCCTATGCCGCGCGTTATGTCGCGAAAAATATTGTCGCTGCAGGACTAGCAGAAAGATGTGAAATTCAGGTGTCTTATGCTATTGGTGTAGCAGATCCTACATCTTTGACTATTGATACTTTTGGTACTGAGAAAATTCCAGCTGATAATTTAATAGCTTTAGTACATGAATTTTTTGATTTGCGTCCTTATAGCTTAATTAGCATGCTCAACCTGCTGCAACCGATTTACCGTGAAACAGCAGCTTATGGCCACTTTGGCCGTGAGCATTTTCCGTGGGAAAAGACCGATAAAGCGATATTACTACGTGATGCTGCAGGCTAAAACTAGTAAATGATTATATCATTTTATTAATGATTTGTTTTATGAGCTTAACGTTACCATTAATAAATAAATGTACGAGTCCGTACATAAGGTAAATGTGCATTAGCATGTTGACGAGCTGAGTAAATAAACGCTTCAGTTATTGGTTGATGCTGTTCACCATCACGTACTGCAGCATACAGACGACTCCATAATCCTTCCCCCAGTGAGATAGTAACAATTAAACCTTGGCGCTCAAAACTTTCTACGACCCAGTGCGGTAATGCAGCAATACCCATGCGTGCGGATACCATTTGGATTAGTAACAGAGTATTATCAACTGTTTTTAACACTGGACTTATACCAGCTGGCTGCAGGAATTTGCGCCAAATATCCATACGACTACGTTGCACCGGGTAGATAAGTAGGGTTTCCTGGCATAAATCATGGGGAGTAATCGCAAGTTTATGAGCGAGAAAGTGAGTAGGTGCTAATACTAATCGTACTTCGTAATCAAACATTGGCGCGTAGTACAAACCGCTACGTGCCAAAATATCCGATGTGAGCACTAAATCCAGTTTGCCTTGTTGTAGGGCAGGCTGTGGATCGAAGGTAACGCCAGAGCGAAAATCCATTAGTACTTGCGGCCATTTTTCGTTAAATTTAGCTAGAGCAGGAGTTAGCCACTGAATACAGCTATGACACTCAATAGCCAAACGGATAGTAGTCTGATGCGGCTGCTGACAAGTATGTAACGCCTGTTGTACCTGTGGTAGTATTTGTTCGGCAAGCTGTAGTAAGATGTCACCCTGCGTGGTAAAACGTAGGGGCTGGCTTTTACGCACAAATAGTCGAAAGCCGAGGCGATGTTCTAGATCACTAAATTGATGTGATAACGCTGATTGAGTTTGGTGAATTTGCGCTGCCGCAGCAGCTAATGAACCGCTATTACGCAACACCTGCAGAGTTCTAAGATGTTTTAGTTCAATCATGAGATTGTGTCATGTATAAGTGAATAATTTGCGCTTGTAAACGATACAGTACATCCTAATTATAGGAGTGTAAACATCTGGACGTCTTAATTGGAGAAGTTAATAATGATTTTGAGTCATACACTCGGTTTTCCACGCATTGGCTTACACCGTGAATTAAAAATCGCGCAGGAAAATTATTGGGCTGGTAATATAACTCAGCAACAGTTGCTCGACACAGGTCGAGAGTTGCGTGCGCGTCACTGGCAACAGCAGAAAGATGCAGGGGTAGATATGCTACCCGTGGGTGATTTTGCTTGGTACGATCATGTACTAACCACTAGCTTAATGTTAGATAATGTGCCAATACGTCACCGTAACGGCGACAAGCCAAGCGATATTGATACCCTGTTCCGCATCTGCCGCGGTAGCGCGCCAACCGGCAAACCAGCATTAGCTTCTGAAATGACCAAATGGTTTAATACCAACTATCATTATATCGTACCTGAATTTACAATTGGTCAAACATTTCATCTAGGTTGGACTCAGTTGCTAGAAGAAGTTGACGAAGCCCTAGCATTAGGCTACCGCGTTAAGCCAGTACTGCTTGGGCCAATTAGCTACCTGTGGTTAGGTAAAGTTAAGGGAACTAGTTTTGACCGCCTATCACTGCTATCGGTACTTTTGCCTGTTTATCAGCAAGTATTAGCTGAACTTACTAAACGTAACGTAGATTGGGTGCAAATCGACGAGCCAGCGTTAATACTCGAGTTACCACCAGCATGGTGCTATGCTTATTATAAGGCCTATGAGGCTTTACAAGGATATAGTAAACTACTACTAACTACTTATTTCGATAGTATCGCGCATCAGCTGGAGATCATAACTAAGCTATCAGTACAAGGGCTACATGTTGATCTCATCGCTGGTGACGACGACCTGAAAACTTTGCATAATCATCTTCCGTCGGACTGGGTGCTTTCTGCAGGAGTGATAAACGGTCGTAATATTTGGCGCGCTAATTTGCAAAGTAAATTTGAGCAACTACGTTCATTAGCCAATCAGCGAAAACTGTGGGTAGGCTCTTCTTGCTCGCTATTGCATAGTCCAATTGATTTGAGCGTTGAAACAAGTATAGACAAGGAAGTAAAAAGCTGGTTTGCTTTTTCAATACAAAAATGCGCTGAACTAGGTTTACTACGTAGTGCGCTGAATCAGCAAGATGATACTCAATATCAAGCTAAACTAGCTGACTACAGCGCGCCGATCCGCGCGCGTAAAGAATCAAATCAAGTGACCAATCCGCAAGTTCAAGCTCGGCTGAAGCAGATAACTGATGCTGATAGTCAGCGCCAGCAGCATTACGTTAATCGCATAACCGTTCAGCGCACGCGATTTAACTTGCCAATATTACCTACAACTACTATCGGTTCTTTCCCACAAACCTCTGCCATTCGGAGTTTGCGTCTTGATTTCAAGAATGGATGCTTAGATGATGATAGTTATAAAACAGGTATTCGTGATCACATTAAGCAAGCTATTACTGAGCAAGATTTATTAGGTCTCGATGTTCTAGTGCACGGAGAAGCCGAACGTAACGATATGGTAGAATATTTTGGTCAGCATTTAGATGGTTTTATTTTTACTCAGAATGGTTGGGTACAGAGTTACGGTTCTCGTTGTGTTAAGCCACCGATTATTATTGGCGATATTAGCCGTCCACAGCCCATTACGGTCGAATGGGCGAGCTATGCTCAATCTTTGACAAAAAAACCTGTCAAAGGTATGTTAACTGGGCCAGTTACGATTCTATGTTGGTCGTTCCCGCGCGAAGATATTAGCCGTAAAACTATAGCGAGGCAGATAGCTTTAGCGTTGCGTGATGAAGTCATAGATCTAGAGCAGGCTGGAATAGGCATTATTCAAATTGATGAGCCAGCATTACGTGAAGGGTTGCCATTAAAACATTCTACTTGGCACGTGTATCTTAACTGGGCGGTAGAAGCATTTCGTCTCACCGCTGCGGTTGCTAAAAATGAGACGCAGATTCATACTCATATGTGCTACAGCGAATTTAACGATATTATGGATTCGATAGCGGCGCTGGATGCTGATGTAATCACTATTGAAAGCTCTCGTTCTGATATGCAGTTACTAGAAATATTCAACAAATTTCATTATCCTAACGATATCGGACCTGGCGTATATGATATTCATTCGCCTAACATACCGAGTGATGTTTCGATAATTAAGCTATTACGTAAAGCAATCCAAAGCATACCAGCAGAACGTTTATGGGTTAACCCAGACTGCGGCTTAAAAACACGTACTTGGCCGGAAACACGTCTAGCGCTAGCAAATATGGTCACTGCAGCACGTAAACTACGCGAAGAAAAGTTGTAACAACGTAAAATCATTAAATTAAGTTTTATATTTGGCTAATTTTGAACAGGTAGCTAGTCTGCAGATCAATAGAGCTAGTTATCTGTTATAACTATCATTACTCATAAATATTGTCATTTTTGGTTTCAAATAACCTGGGTACTTTTTCAGTTAATAGCTTCTTTCAACTACCTTACTTTCCCTATTCAT
>NZ_NJPO01000182.1 GCF_002855795.1 Candidatus Palibaumannia cicadellinicola | reverse complement strand
ACAACCACAACCAGTTTATCAAAACATTACATTACAGAAGTAATAGAAGTAAAACTTATTAGTTCTAATAGATTTAGAAATGCGGTCACGGCAATTACGTTTAAAGATAGGGATAACAATAAACACGATTAAAAGTTATTTTAGTAATATTTATCACGGTTTAACCATCTAACGCTGGACAAAACGCTTGTCAGTTGCTGTACTACTATTCGACACAGAGTTTGTGTCTATCATTTATTTAAGGGT
Source organism: Candidatus Palibaumannia cicadellinicola (assembly GCF_002855795.1). Taxonomy (GTDB): domain Bacteria; phylum Pseudomonadota; class Gammaproteobacteria; order Enterobacterales; family Enterobacteriaceae; genus Baumannia; species Baumannia cicadellinicola_C. The sequence goes on along the minus strand of NZ_NJPO01000182.1, from coordinate 2,406 downwards.
TAGTTTGATGTCTAAGATTAAAGGTAACGTTAAATGGTTTAATGAATCCAAAGGATTCGGTTTTATTACCCCTGAAGATGGCAGCAAGGATGTCTTCGTACATTTCTCAGCTATTCAAAGCAACGGGTTTAAAACATTAGCGGAAGGTCAGCGCGTAGAATTTGAAATAACTAATGGCGCCAAAGGCCCCTCGGCTGCTGACGTTACTGCTCTCTAATCTCTGATTTAGAGAGTAGCTTTTATCCTTAAACCCGCCGAGTGCGGGTTTTTTTCCTATAACCTATCATAAAATATAATTATTGTTTATGAAGTCACATTATAACTAGTCAATTATTTCAAATATCACCATATATAAGCCTAGTATAACCGGTAGTTAGGGGCATACCGCAGCAATAGCTTCAATCTCAATTTGAACATCTTTCGGCAGTCGCGCTACTTCCACACAAGACCGCGCCGGAAATGGAGCGTGATGCTCATGGAAAAATTGTTCATAAATAGTATTGACTATTGCAAAATCATTTAGATTAGTTAGAAAAACTGTTGTTTTAATGATATTAGCCACTTTCAAATCAGCTGCCTCTACTATAGCTTTGATGTTTTCCAATGACTGTCGTACTTGCTCACCGATATTATCGGCTATTTGTCCGCTAAACGGACAGACCGGTATTTGCCCAGAGATAAACGTCATCATACCAATATCTATGGCTTGTACATAGGGTCCTATGACTGCCGGGGCATTTTTAGTCTTAATCATGCGATTCATACATGCCTTCTCCTGGAGTAATATTTTTTTACTATTTATATTAAAAATTGATATACATCAAATAATAACTACTAAGTTATCGTTCAGGCAACCTGACTGGATTCTACCGCTCGGTGCTCAAATACCTTCTCGCAGTATTTACATTTTAAATGAATCTGCTTGCCTCGAGTTTTAATACTAAATCTTGATGCAACAGGCTCGCTACGACTAATACAATGACTATTGGGACAAATAAAAACATGATCTATGTGCTCTGGTAACGTTAGAGTTTGCTTACATACCACATCATAATGATCGATACGATTAACTGTAGCGTAAGGCGCATAAATAGCCAATTGGTTAGCTTGCTTCTCAGTCAAGAATACATTTTCTATCTTGATAAGATCTTTTTTACCCTGCTTATTTGATGGTAAATTAAAACCAATAGTTATACGCTCATCCGTAGCAGCTAATTTAAACAAACTGAGCAGTTTGACACCAACGTGCGCTGGAATATGGTCGATAACTGTGCCACGACAAATAGCTTCTACTTGTAATTTTAATTTATTATACTTACTTATATTCATATAAAAACCTAATGTTTATGCTAATTGTTGTTTATTCAATACTAGCGCAAGTAAAGCTTGGCGAGTGAAGATACCATTCCCTGCCTGCTGAAAATAGTAAGCGTAGGGTGTTTTGTCGACCTCATAAGCTATTTCATCTACCCGTGGTAAAGGATGTAGCACCTTAAGATTAGCCCGCGCATGAGTTAGGTTATTGGCCTGTAGTACAAACTGCGCTTTAACGTTAACGTACTCTGCAGGATCTAAACGCTCTTTTTGTACCCGTGTCATGTAAAGAATATCTAGTTCAGGTATAACCTCAGCTAGATTAACATGCATACTATACTGAATACCTTGATCTATAAGCGTGTGTAAAATCTCCGAAGGCATCCCCAGCGCGTCAGGCGCGATAAAATAAAAACGATTACCGTTGAATTTAGTCAACGCTTGAGTTAGTGAATGTACAGTACGCCCGTATTTCAAGTCACCAACCATAGCGATACTAAGATGGTCTAGCTTACCCTGAGTTTCATGGATATTAAATAAATCAAGTAAGGTTTGTGTTGGATGCTGGTTACCGCCATCGCCAGCGTTAAGGATAGGCACATGACCTGAAAATTCGGTGGCTAATTGTGCTGCACCCTCCTGCGGATGCCGCATGATGATTGCATCAACATAGGTACTAATAACGGAAACAGTATCTGCCAAGGTCTCACCTTTTTTACTCAGCGAGGTACTACTAGCATCAGAGAAGCCAACTACTGATGCACCAAGGCGATGAATAGCAGTTTCAAACGATAATCTGGTACGGGTAGAAGCCTCGAAAAAACAACTGGCAATCACTTTATGCTTCAGTAATTCCGGCTGTGGTCGAAATTTTAGACCAGCCGCTATGTGTAACACAAGCTCCAGTTCGTTCCTGCTAAGATCATTGATAGAAATAATATGCTTTCTATAAAGGGGATTAATCATCTTTTTTCCTCCTTACAGTGCTAGTAAAAAAGTAAAGTATAGAGTATAAGTAAAGGTATAAGTTGGCGTGTGTACCAAGTAAAAAAAAAGCCCCTCACATTGAGGGGCTTTTTCTTTAACAAACAG
>NZ_NJPO01000181.1 GCF_002855795.1 Candidatus Palibaumannia cicadellinicola | reverse complement strand
GATGAATAAATAGCAGCGATACATCAAACATGTTCCTAATATTATTTCGCTCAAAATAAAAGCGTTGCCTTGGTTAAACTCTAGTAAAAACAAACGAAAAACAATGACAGAACCACGTTTTATTCATCTACATATACACAGCGACTATTCTATGATTGATGGGTTGATAAAAGTCAGTTCATTGGTCGAAAAAGCAGTGGAGCTGCAGATGCCTGCGTTAGCTCTCACAGATTTTACTAATATTTGCGGGATGATCAAATTTTATAAAGCAGCCCATCGTGCCGGTATTAAGCCCATTATCGGTGCTGATTTCTTAATGCAAAGTGAGATACTAGGCAATGAACTGTCGGAATTAACGATTCTAACTACTAATAACTTTGGCTATAAGTGTTTAACTATGCTTATTTCCCAGGCTTATCAGCGAGGCTATGATGCTGCTGGTCCAGTTATCGATCGCAACTGGCTTATCCAGCATAATGAAGGCTTGATTCTTCTTTCTGGTGCACGTAAAGGTGAGATTGGACAATTATTAATGTCTGGCAAAATATCACAAGTAAAAGAGTGCATAACTTTTTATCAGCGCTATTTTCCACAACGATATTATCTTGAACTTATTCGCACTGGTAGACCTAATGAAGAAAGCTATCTAAATGCTGCGGTAGAGCTAGCGAAGCACTACTGTTTGCCAGTAGTAGCCACTAATGACGTACGTTTTATCAGTTCTGATGATTTCTATGCCCACGAGATTAGAGTAGCTATCCATGAAGGATATACGTTAGACAACATCAAGCGGTCGCGTAACTATAGCTCGCAGCAGTATCTTCGTAGCGAACAGGATATGTGCGAGTTATTTCATGATCTGCCCGAAGCGCTAGCTAACAGCGTGGAAATCGCTCGTCGTTGTAATGTCACTATCCGCCTTGGTGAATATTTTTTACCACAATTTCCTACCGGTAATATGTCTACTGAAGATTATTTCATCACATTATCACGTAAAGGGTTAGAAGAGAGACTGACTTTTCTTTTTCCAGATTCTCTCCAGCGGAGCGAAAAACGATTACCTTACGATCAACGGCTGGATACAGAGCTGCAAGTAATTAACAAAATGGGATTTCCAGGCTACTTCCTTATAGTTATGGAATTTATACAATGGTCTAAAGATAACAATGTACCAGTAGGCCCAGGACGCGGATCCGGCGCTGGTTCTCTAGTAGCCTATGCGCTGAAAATAACCGATATCGATCCGCTGGCGTTTGATCTCCTCTTTGAGAGGTTTCTCAATCCTGAGCGTGTATCGATGCCAGATTTTGATGTTGATTTCTGTATGGAAAAACGAGATCTAGTAATTGATCATGTTACCGAAACTTATGGTCGTGATGCGGTATCACAGATTATAACGTTTGGTACTATGGCGGCTAAGGCGGTCATCCGCGATGTCGGTAGGGTATTAGGTTATCCTTATAAATGGATTAATCGAATCTCTAAACTAGTGCCTCCTGATCCAGGAATAATGCTCGAAACAGCTTTAATTACCGAACCGCAACTGCAGGCTATATATAACTGTGATCAAGATATTAAGGTGCTGATAGACATAGCACGAAAGTTAGAGGGAGTGATCCGCCACGTTGGTAAACACGCAGGTGGAGTAGTTATTGCACCCACGAAAATTACCGATTTCGCGCCGCTATATTGTGACGCAAAAGGTAATAATCCTATGACTCAATTCGATAAAAACGATGTAGAGCACGCTGGTTTAGTCAAGTTTGATTTCCTAGGCCTACGTACTCTGACCATCATAAACCGAGCGCTGGAAATAATTAACACTAAACGAGCGCTTCATAAGCAGACGATCATTGATATCGCTGCCATTCCATTGGAGGACAAAAAAAGTTTTAATATGCTACGATGTGGAGATACTACTGCCGTGTTCCAACTAGAATCACGCGGCATGAAAGATCTTATTAAGCGCTTACAGCCAGACTGTTTCGAAGATATGATAGCATTAGTAGCACTATTTCGTCCGGGTCCACTTCAGTCTGGTATGGTAGAGAATTTTATAGACCGTAAACATGGTCGTGAAGCCATCTGTTACCCAGATCTTCAATGGCAACACCAGTCTTTACAACCTATTTTAGAACCTACCTACGGTATTATTCTTTATCAGGAACAGGTAATGCAGATAGCCCAGATACTTGCAGGGTATACACTTGGCGAAGCTGATATGTTACGCCGTGCTATGGGTAAAAAAAATCCGGAAGAAATGGCTAATCAACGCAGTATTTTTAAGGCTGGCGCAGAACATATCGGGGTCGAAGGTGAGCTATCAATGAAGATTTTTGACTTAGTAGAAAAGTTCGCTGGATATGGCTTTAATAAATCCCACCCTGCAGCCTATGCGCTAGTTTCCTACCAAACGCTGTGGCTGAAAGCGCATTATCCGGCTGAATTCATGGCGGCTGCCATGACTACAGATATAGATAATATCGATAAAGTAGTGGGGCTAGTAGACGAATGCTTACGTATAGGTATTACAATACTACCGCCTGATATCAACATCAGTCAGTATCATTTTCATGTCAATGAAGAGGGAGAAATTGTTTATGGTCTTGGTGCGATTAAAGGCGTCGGTGAGGGGCCGATAGCTACAATTATAGAAGCTCGAAATAAAGGCGGAAATTTTAGCAATTTATTTAATTTGTGCGCACGTACATACAGCAAAAAGCTGAACCGACGTATACTAGAAAAGCTGATCATGTCTGGGGCTTGCGATAGACTAGGACCACACCGCGCTGCATTGATAAACTTGTTAGATGTTGCACTAAAGACCACTGATCAACATGAGAAATCCAAGGCAATCGGTCAGATAGATATGTTCGGTATGCGGGTATATAAGTCAACAGACTGTTCCAATAACAAAAAGATACCATTATGGTCGGAACAGATCCTTCTTAAAGGCGAACGTGACACTTTGGGACTTTATTTAACAGGTCACCCTATTACGCAATATTTACATGAGATCGAACATTATACTGGAGGAGTACGCTTAAAAGATATGCCTTTTATAACTAGGGGTCAAAGAATAACGGTAGTTGGTTTAGTTTTATCGTTACGAGTAATAGTGACCAAGCAAGGTAATCGTATCGGCGTATGCACTCTAGATGATCGCTCTGGACATTTGGACGTTATTATTTTTACCGATATGTTAGAACAATATCAATCTTGGTTAGAAACAGATCGTATTTTACTCGTCGAAGGAGAGGTGAACTTTGATTATTTTAAAGGAAGCTTTAAGCTGATTGCGCGTAAAATCATGGATATTAACACCGCACGTAAAAAATATGCATGTGGACTGGCTATATTGCTGACTGCTAAACAAATGAATGAACAGTTTTTGAACCGTCTTTGCTTATCTTTGAAATCACATGCCTTAGGAACAATTCCAGTACATCTTTATTATCAAAGAGAAAGAGAAAAGGCACGTGCACGACTTTATTTCAGTGCCACTTGGCTAGTTATACCGACTGATCATTTACTGAATGATTTACGTACTTTGGTAGGCAATGAACGGGTTAAACTAGAATTTTACTAATAGAGACATACTATGTATGAGTATCAATTGTCTTGATTTTGAACAACCTATTGCCGATATCGAAGCAAAGATTGACTCGCTGACATCGGTTATCAGTCAAAATGAAACATATGATGTTAATCTTAATGAAGAGATACAGCGCCTACGTGAAAAAGGTATAGAATTAACCAGTAAAATTTTTTCTAACCTAAGCGCATGGCAAATTGCTCAGTTAGCACGGCATCCCCGCCGACCATATACGCTCGATTATGTGCGGTATATTTTTACCGATTTTGACGAACTAGCAGGGGATCGTGCTTATGCTGACGATAAAGCTATCGTCGGCGGATTAGCACGCATCGATTTGCGTCCTGTGATGATCATTGGCCACCAGAAAGGACGAGAAACGAAAGAAAAAATCTATCGCAACTTTGGTATGCCGGCCCCAGAAGGTTATCGTAAAGCATTACGCTTAATGGATATGGCGGATAGATTTAGTATACCACTACTTACATTTATTGATACCCCTGGTGCCTATCCTGGGGTAGGGGCGGAAGAGCGTGGTCAGTCTGAAGCGATCGCTACAAATCTACGCAAAATGGCTGGATTACGGGTCCCAGTAATTAGTACCGTTATAGGTGAGGGTGGATCTGGTGGTGCATTAGCTATTGGTGTTGGCGATAAGGTAAATATGCTAAAATATAGCACCTATTCAGTCATATCGCCAGAAGGCTGTGCATCTATATTGTGGAAAAGTGCCGATAAAGCCCCACTGGCAGCTGAAGCAATGGGAATCAGCGCCACGCGTCTGAAGGCGCTTGAACTAGTCGATAGTATTATACCGGAGCCTCTAGGTGGCGCTCATCGCGATATACCTGCCATCGCTGCTTCATTAAAAAAGCAGCTACTATTTGATTTAGCCGAGTTAGATAATCTGAACGAAGAAGAGCTACTCAACCGTCGTTATCAACGCATAATGAAATATGGTTATTGTTGAGTGATAAACTGACTGCATAAAACTAACCATTTAATATTTATAGCAAAACCGTACTAAAATTTAATCTGTATTTACTTAATTAATATCAGAGCTTTGTGCAATACGTACAAAACCATCTGATAAATCGTTGATCAAATCATCGCTATTTTCTAGTCCGATATGTAGCCGTATTAATGTACCGGTGAAGTCTATACCACCAGCTGGACGGATGGCGGAGAGCTCTTCTGGTTGGTTAGCTAGTATTAATGATTCAAAACCTCCCCAGGAGTAAGCTATGCTAAAATATTCAAAATTATTTAAATAATAAGCCAGTTGCGTATCGCTCAGCCTTTGTTTCAGAACAAAAGAAAAAAGACCACTCGCACCGCTAAAATCGCGCATGAAAACTTCGTGTCCTTTACAACTAGGTAGTGCTGGATGGTTAACTATCGCTACCTCAGGTCGTTGAGTTAGCCATCGCGCGATACATAACCCATTTTCTTCATGTTGTTGTAACCTGATGCCAAGTGTACGTAACCCCCTAGAAGCCATATAAGCTGTATCGGCATCGACCATTTGTCCCATCAGATAGGACTGCTCACGTAGCTGATCCCAGCAACGTGTATTAGCTACTGCTGTACCAATCATACCATCAGAGTGACCAATAATATATTTAGTACCTGCTTGAATAGAAATATCTACTCCTAAATCTAATGCCTTAAGTAACACCCCAGCTGACCAGGTATTATCTAACATAATAACGATAGCAGGTTTGGTCACACGTACCGCTTGCACTATTGCAGGAATATCTTGTACCTCCATTGTGATAGAACCTGGTGATTCGAGCACAATAATCTGAGTATTAGGCCTAATTAAATCGCTGATACCAGCGCCTATTAGTGGATCAAACCAGGTAGTAGTTATGTTCATTTTACCTAAAATATGCTTGCAAAAGTTTTGGGTAGGTTCATAAGCCGAACCAGTCACTAAAATATGACCACCTGCCTATACAAAAGAAAGAATAGCGTGAGTTACAGCAGCTGCTCCGCAAGGATAAAGAGCGCAGCCAGCGCCATTTTCCAGCTCTACCATTGCCTGCTGCAATGAAAAATGGGTCAGAGTACCGCGTCGGCCGTAAAATAACTCGCCGCTGGCGCGTCCAGCGGCGGCTTGTTTTTGCTTTTGGACTGAATCGAACACAAGTGAGGATGCACGCTGTATTACGGTATTAACTGCGCCATGAGTAAATTTTTTGTCTCTACCGGCACTTGTAAGCGTAGTTGCTAATTTTTTCGCCATCATGATACGCATTTGACCTTTATACCAAATATTGGTTAATGATTTATCATTATTAAATGATAAGGTTTTTTTAATCTCATCTGGAGAATGGAGACCAATCTTCACCGAACCGATTACTAACTTATTCAAAATAAATATCTATTTATTTAATAAATAACAAATGATCTTTTTTGTTTTAGTCTTAAGAGAAGTGAAGTGTTAAGCAACATCGACTTAATTTATTGGACCGATGGCGTTGTACCGTATCAAACAAAAACTATTTCGCTAATATACTTAATACTGGCATAAGATTAGTACTAGAACAAAACTAGATAAGTTAATAACTCAAATTGAGTATTAGTATAACATGAAAGAAAAAACTAAAAGAATAGAATTCATTCTTATCTATTCATAGATAACAAATAGGAATGCTCCCCTATGGAACCCCCAGCTAATGAAATGGAACTATTATGCCGCGCTCAAGCGCTGGCTGGTTTCTCCTTAGGAGAACTAGCTGCGCATGCTACTATAGTCATACCAGACAGCCTTAAGCGATATAAAGGTTGGATAGGTGTATTACTAGAACAATATCTTGGTGCTAGCGCAGGTAATAAGCCTGAACAAGATTTTCCAGCGATTGGTGTTGAATTAAAAACTATTCCAGTAGATAAAAACGGCTACCCCCTCTAAACAACCTTTGTCTGCGTTGCCCCGCTGACCGGCAATAGTGGTCTAACATGGGAAGTAAGCTATGTACGCTATAAGTTAGCGCGTGTTTTGTGGATACCAGTAGAAGGACAGCGGGAAATACCTTTAGCCCAACGGCGTATCGGTGCTCCGCTTTTGTGGAGCCCAGATGCACAAGAAGTACTACAGTTACAGTGCGATTGGGAGGAACTTATGGATCTTATTGTACTAGGTAAGGTAAAGCATATTACTGGTAGCCATGGCGAAGTACTGCAACTACGACCCAAAGCTGCTAATAGTCAAGCTTTAACCGCAGCTATTGGTGAATTAGGTCAACCGATACGCACCATGCCGCTAGGCTTTTACCTAAAAAAAAACTTTACCGGTAAGTTACTAGCACGCCACTTTCTAGTCATGTAGCAATCAACTCATGTTAGTTGATTGCTACATGGAATCATAGCTATTCAGCTACTAAAGCTAATCTTAAAAAGCAATAGTTTACCGTACTGTGCTAGTATGAAAGAATTAAAACATATTGTTATGTTTGTTATGTAATCGAGGCAGTTCGGTGATCGATGATGATGGCTACCGCCCGAATGTTGGTATTGTAATCTGTAATTTAGATGTACAGGTGTTGTGGGCCAGACGATACGGACAAAACTCCTGGCAGTTTCCCCAAGGCGGCATTAATACTGGTGAGACCGCTGAACAAGCTATGTACCGCGAATTGTTTGAAGAAGTAGGGTTAAGCCACAAAGATGTGCGTATCTTAACTTCGACACGTAATTGGTTACGGTATAAGCTTCCCAAGCGGCTAGTACGTTGTGATACCAAGCCGATATGTATCGGTCAAAAGCAAAAATGGTTTTTGTTACAACTAGTCTGTCAAGATACAGAGATTAACATGCAGCGCGGTGGGATACCTGAATTTGACTGCTGGCGATGGGTTAGCTTTTGGTATCCTATTCGTCAGATTGTTTCCTTTAAGCGGGACGTCTATCGTAAAGTGATGAAGGAATTCTCCAATCGAGTAATGCAGCTACAGTGGCATGATACTGCAACACAACGGGTAGCTGTTGCTTATAAAAGCAAATAGAGTTTTTTCTCTTATGAAAATGAAGTCAAGAAGCTTAGTTTAGTCGAGAAAAGTATGTCAACAACACTAAATAGTAGTGTAGCTAGTCAAATTAATCATCTCAACTGTGGTGGTCATCAATGACAACCAAATATTTCTTTTTTCCTCAATTAGACCCTGTTTTGTTGTCTTTGGGGCCAGTATCTTTGCATTGGTATGGTATTATGTATCTAATAGGTTTCCTATTTGCCATGTGGATGGCAATTAGATATGCTAATAAGCCTTGCAACGATTGGACGACAAAAGAAGCAGTAGACTTATTGTACATATGTTTTATGGGTCTATTTATCGGCGGCCGTATTGGTTATGTGTGTTTTTATAACTTACCGCTATTTATCGATAATCCACTGTATTTATTTAAAGTATGGGATGGTGGCATGTCATTCCATGGTGGTCTAGTTGGCGTCATTATTGTAATGTTTTGGTTCGCTGGCCGCGCCAAACGTAATTTTTTCCAAGTATCTGATTTTATCACTCCTATGGTTCCGTTCGGCCTAGGAGTAGGACGATTAGGTAATTTTATTAATGGCGAACTATGGGGCAGAGTGACTACTGATACTAGTTGGGCGATGTTGTTTCCAGGTTCTATAGATACAGATCAAGCGCTACTGCTTACCAATCCGCAATTACGATTGCTATTTGAGCAATATGGTATGCTGCCTCGTCATCCATCCCAACTATATGAAATGATACTAGAAGGAGTAGTGTTGTTTATCATTATTAATCTTTTTATTTGTAAGCAGCGTCCAATAGGCAGCGTATCTGGTTTATTCCTCATTTGTTATGGTGTATTCCGCATTATAGTGGAATTTTTCCGTCAGCCTGATGCCCAATTAGGATTGTTCAACGGTATTATGAGTATGGGACAGATGCTTTCTGTACCAATGATTTTTGCAGGTGTTATTATTCTATTCTGGTCTTATTACCGCCTTACTTAACTTAGTTTTGATCGATATAATAACTTTACTTTATGAAGTATTATGAAACAGTATTTGGAATTGATGCGCTTAGTGCGCACACAGGGTACATCAAAAGCAGATCGTACAAATACTGGTACATTGTCTGTTTTCGGTCATCAGATGCGCTTCAACCTACGCGATGGTTTCCCTTTAATAACTACTAAAAAATGTCATCTACGTTCAATTATCTATGAATTGCTCTGGTTCCTTAATGGCGATACTAATGTGGATTATCTGAGAAAAAATAAAGTTACTATTTGGGATGAATGGATAAACGAAGATAGTGATCTTGGTCCCATTTACGGGCGCCAGTGGCGTGCGTGGGGCACTGCAGACGGACGTTATATTGATCAATTAAGCTATGTTATGAATCAGTTAAAGCACAATCCCGATTCGCGCCGCATTATTGTTTCTGCTTGGAATGTTGGTGAAATAAACCAAATGGCGCTAGCGCCATGTCATGTTCTTTTCCAATTTTATGTCGCTAATGGCGTTTTGTCATGTCAGCTCTATCAACGCTCATGCGATCTTTTTCTCGGTCTACCGTTCAATATATCTAGTTACGCACTACTTATGCATATGGTGGCACAACAGTGCGATCTCCAGCTGGGAGAGTTCATCTGGACAGGTGGAGATATTCACTTATATAGTAACCACTTAGAGCAGACAGATCTACAACTCAAACGTAATCCGCGGTCGTTACCGCAGCTGGTGATCCATCGTCGGCCTATGTCATTATTTCAATATGAATTTGAGGATTTTTATTTAAGCGGCTACGATCCTCATCCTGCTATAAAAGCTCCAGTTGCCATTTAAATAATCTCATCCTTGGATTGGAAGGGAAGAGTTTATGTTTACTATTTATTACTCTAACCAACTAGATTTATTAAAAACTTTAACTGCCAGATTAATATCTAGCAGTAAACTACCTGATCTACTACAGCCAGAAGTAATATTAGTACATAGTTATGGCATGGCGCAGTGGATGCAGATGGAGTTAGCGGTGTCGTTCGGTATTGCGGCTAATATTGACTTTACCCTGCCAGCAAGTTTTATTTGGAAAATGTTTACCTGTGTGCTACCAGATGTTCCCGCTGAAAGTGTGTTCTCGAAGTCAGCAATGACTTGGAGACTAATGGCGATTATACCACGTTTTTACCATCAACCTGATTTTGATGTCGTTAGCCAGTATCTTAGTGATGACGTAGATAAGCGTAAACAATTTTCTTTCGCGGCACGTGTGGCAGATTTATTTGAAGAATATTTAATATTTCGCCCAGACTGGTTAGAAAAATGGCAGCATGGAAAGCAACTAAATCATTTAGGTCAAGACCAGCGCTGGCAAGCTACGCTGTGGCAAGCGCTAATTGAAGATATCTTTAGTGCTCACCTGTTCCTATGCCATGACGCTAATTTATATCAGCGCTTCATTAATGTCTTGATGCAAAGCGCAAAACGTCCATCTGGATTACCAGATCGTATATTTATCTGTGGAATTTCTTCGCTACCACCTACCTATTTGCAAGTACTACAGGCGCTAGGCAACCATATAGACATCCACCTAATGTTTATAAATCCCTGCCGTTACTACTGGGGAGACATACGTGATCGTACTAATACGTGCCTTACCTTACCACCGGTGCACTACCAGACGCTTCATGACCAAAGATATGAGCAAATGCAGATAAATAATCCTCTATTAGCATCTTGGGGTAAACTAGGACGAGATACTCTATATCTGCTATCGCAGCTAAAGAACGTACAGGAAGTCGACGCTTTTGTTGAATCTTCTGAGGAAGATTGCCTACTCAGCTTATTGCAGCGAGATATACTAGAACTAGAAAATTATAGCGTTAACTATAATTATAATATACCGAATTACACAAATAGAAAGCGATTACTACAGCTTAAAGATCGTTCTATCAGTATACATATTTGCCATAGTCCACAGCGAGAAATAGAAGTTTTATACGATAGTCTGCTGACGATGATGGCGCAAGAACCATATATTTTACCGCGTGAAGTAATTATTATGGTTACTGATATTGATCGTTATACCCCAGCTATTCAGGCTGTATTTGGCAACGCAGTAGCAGGTCGTTATCTACCGTTTGCTATTTGTGATTACCAAGCAAAGCATATCCATCCAGTATTACCAGTTTTTCTTAGTCTGCTTGAACTACCGCGTAGTAGATTTACCGCTGAAGAAGTATTAGCTCTGCTAGAAGTTCCAGCGCTAGCAGCACGTTTCTCTATTAGTCAAGATAATTTAAAACTGCTGCGCCACTGGGTAGCTGAATCTGGTATTCGCTGGGGGCTAGATGACGATACCATGCGCGATCTTATGTTACCTGCTACCGGTCAACATACCTGGCAGTTTGGTTTAAACCGCATGTTATTAGGCTATGCGATGGAGAGTAAGAGCGGAGCATGGCAGGGAATTTTACCTTATGATGAATCTAGAGCACTAATAGCTGAATTGGTAGGACCGTTGGCAGAACTCTTGATGATGTTACGCCGCTGGCGTCATAATTTAGCTAAGGCTCGTCAGCTAAAGGAATGGTTAACTTGCGCCAGAGATATAATCAAAGATTTTTTTCTCCCTGAAGTAGAGGGAGAAGCCGAAGCAGCGCTAGCTCTAGTAGTAAATCACTGGCAGCAGATGCTGCAGTTTGGTATAGAAGCCAATTATGACCGGCCGGTACCGATTACTTTATTATATGATGAACTAGCCATACGTCTAAATCAAGAACGCATAAGCCAGCGTTTTATAGCAGGCAAGATAAATTTTTGTACCCTTATGCCAATGCGCTCGATTCCTTTCAAAGTAGTTTGCTTACTGGGAATGAACGACGGCGTATACCCGCATTCTTTGTTACCGGTAGGTTTTAATTTAATGGCACAGCAGCCACGTCGCGGCGATCGTAATAAGCGCGACGAAGATCGCTATCTGTTTCTTGAAGCATTGTTGGCCGCCCAACAGCGACTCTACATTAGTTTTATTGGGCGAGCAATTCAAGATAATAGGCAGCGCTATCCATCGGTACTAGTTAGTGAATTAACGGATTATATTGCACAAAGCTTTTATCTCCCCGGCGATGAACAGCTTGATGAAGAAACTAGCGCTATGCATGTACGCACCCATTTATGGCAATGGCATAGTCGCATGCCTTTTGCGCCCACTAATTTCATACCAGGCAGCGAAAATCATAGTTTTGCTGAGGAATGGCTTTTGGCAGCTAAAGCTGGTAGTAGTGGGGACTGCAAGCGACAAGATTTTATTAGATCGTTAAGTAGTGGGTCACAAAATATACTATTATTTGAGGATTTAAAACGTTTTTATAATCATCCAGTACGCGCCTGGTTCCAGCAGAAGTTAGCTATTTGGTTCTGTCAAGAACCCCCAGATATCGCTGAAGCGGAACCATTTACTATAACAGGTACTAATCGTTATCAGATTAACGAAATACTATTAAATACGCTCATTGAGGAAAAGAACATTGATGTACTATACCAAAAAGTGCGTGCAGCTGGTTTACTGACTTATGGTGCTTTTGGCAAACTATACTGGACTAAACAATGTCACAAAATGATGATACTAGCAGATAAGATTCGTGCATTTCTTTTACCAGAGCGACATAGCCAGGAAGTAATGCTAACTATTGGTCACACAGAACTAACTGGCTGGCTACCGCAAGTGCAAGATAATGGTTTATTGCGCTGGCGTCCAGGTTATCTTTCTATGAAAGATGGTTTACAACTATGGCTCGAGCATCTGGCTTATTGTGCCATGGGCGGTAAGAGTGAAAGCCGTATTTTGGGTATTAATAGTCAGTGGCATTTCTCAATGCTATCAACGGAGGAAGCTCATAAGTATTTACGAACACTGGTTAATGGCTATTGGCAAGGAATATCAGAGCCGTTATATTTGCTGAATCGTTCAGGTGGGGCATGGTTAACTCACAGCTTTAACCGTAAAACTAGAACTATAGATTGGGAGGTAAACCGTCAAAGGGAAGCGCGTGAGAAAATGATTCATGCTTGGCAAGGAGATAATTTTTTCTCCGGGGAAAATAGCGATCCTTATTTACAACGGATAATGCCTCAATTTCATGAAAAAGATATCACAGCGACGATTCAAGCTGCAGTATCTTATTTTCTACCGCTATTAAAGCACAATATAGCGTAAATCATAAAATATGACTAATATGAAT
>NZ_NJPO01000180.1 GCF_002855795.1 Candidatus Palibaumannia cicadellinicola | reverse complement strand
AATAAAGTCATAATTGTTGCCGATTGTTAACTAATTATAATGGTTTGAAAACAGCCGGCTCTATGTATGTTGCCTTGGTTTTCTTTCGCGAACAACAAAGTAATCGCACACTACTCATAACTAGTATCAGCTGTCAATAGGATCGACATCTAATGACCATTTTACTTTCCGTGCCTGAGAAAGCGTTCCTACTAATGGTAAAATAGTTGTAACAAGTCGCTGCAACTGCAGCCGTGATGGATGCGACAACAGTAGTTGCCAGCGGAACCGACCGCAGCGCTTAGGCGCTAATGCTGGTATAGGACCCATTAGTAACAGTGCTTTATCGCGCAGCGGATGAGCGTCCAATAATTGACGGGATTGGTCGAGGAATAGTCCAGCCTGGTTGTTATCATGATCTTCCGCACGAAAAAGAATATGACTAGTAAAAGGCGGTAAACCAGCTTGTCGACGTTCTTCTAGCATCTGTAGGGCGAAGTCCATATATCCGTAGCTAAGCAGTGTCTGTAGCAAAGGATGCTCTGGATAATAAGTTTGTAACAATACTTCTCCTTGCTTGCCAGCGCGGCCAGCGCGGCCTGATACCTGAGTATAAAGCTGGGCGAACCGCTCCGCGGCGCGAAAATCCCCAGAAAACAGCGCGCCGTCTACATCTAATAACGATACTAAAGTCACGTCGGGGAAATGGTGCCCTTTAGCTAGCATTTGCGTGCCTATCAAAATGCGTTCCCCTCCCCTCTTAACCTGGGCTAAAAACAACTCTAGCGCCCCTTTGCGCGCGGTAGTGTCACGATCGATACGCGTCACAGGTACGGTAGGAAATTGCTGCGCTAGCGTTTGCTCAAGTTGCTCTGTGCCCAAACCTACTGGCACAAGCTGTGTTGAACCACATTGTGAACACTGATATGACACAGGACGCTGACTATAGCAGTGATGGCAGCGTAATTGGCGTTGTTGCTGATGAAAAGTATAGTAGTGATCGCACCGCTGGCACTCGGCTATCCAGCCGCACTCATGACATAGCAGCGCTGGGGCAAAACCACGTCGGTTGAGAAAAAGCATGACTTGATTGCCGGCTTCTAGGTGCTGTCGCATTTTTTGCAGTAGTGCTGTAGATAAGCCGTTAGTCAGCTGCTGGTTTTTTAAATCAACCAATTGCTGACTGGCTAGTTGAGCATTACCAATACGCTTTCCTAGCGTTAATTGATGATATTTTTTTTGTTGTACATTATAGATCGTCTCCAAAGCTGGGGTGGCTGTGCCAAGAATAATCGGTACATTTTCCTCGCGAGCGCGAAATACCGCTAGATCGCGGGCGTTATAGCGCCACCCAGTATGCTGCTTATACGAACCATCGTGTTCCTCGTCGATGACAATCAGCCCCAGCCTAGCAAAGGGAGTAAACAGTGCAGAGCGTGTGCCGATTACGATGGCACTTTCGCCACGCCGAACTTTCCGCCAAACAGTCAACCTTTCTTGGTGATTCAGCCCAGAATGTAGTACTTCCACCGGAGCATGGAAGCGCTCGCGAAAGCGGGTGATAGTTTGCGGAGTTAAGCCTATTTCTGGCACGAGAACTAATGCTTGTTTCCCTTTTAATAAAATATTTTCTAGTACTGTCAGATAGACTTCTGTCTTGCCGGCACCAGTGACCCCAGCAAGTAACCATACCCCATATTGCTCATCCTTACTTCGGATAGCGCCCACCGCGTTCGCCTGCTCGGCATTAATACGCCGATGCTTACAGTTTACCCTAAAAATAGTGCGCCAGTCGTGTTCCACTACCGGTACCGATAATGCGCGCAAGTTGCATAATCCTTTCGTGCGCAATGCCTGTAACGCTGCGTCGTCTAGTTGTAAATCACTTACTTGATGACGATAGAACGGGCCACGGAGTAGCGCCTTTAGCGCTTTTTGTTGCTTAGGAGCTCGCTTGAGACTATTTGGTAAGGTACTACTTCCTTTGTGGGTGGCGAACCATTGCCACATTGGTGCCCTTTCTGCCGGCTTCCCCTGGCGAATCAACACTGGCAAGGAGTGAAATAACACTTTACCGGCTGGATAGTGGTAATAGCTAATCGACCAAATCAAAATACGCCACAAGCTATCAGAAAAAAGTGATTGTTTGTCTAGGACTTCAGTTACTAGTTTCAACTGATCTAGCGCCAGTTTACTACGTGGATGAATAGCTGTGATGATACCAATGACCTGGCGCTGACCAAAAGGAACTAGTACCCTACCTCCTACTACTGCTTGGTTGGTGTTATCGGACAGTAAATAATCGAAAGTACGTGCCAGCGGCACAGGTAGAGCAACATTAACAACGTGCATTAGTTTATTCCGGAGTAAAAGCGCTAACTAGATGTGCGTATGATGTATAAATTCATTTGCCAAAATAGGTGGTATTTTGTATTATCAGTAGCTTTGGGTATAATGTCATACTACGTCATGATGATGACACTTAATTCGTGTCGTGTGGCTTATAGTGACGTCGATAGCGACACAATCAATCTGACGAATAGGTGTTCCATGCAAAAAAATATACACCCCAAATACTTTCAAATTACCGCAATCTGTTCTTGTGGTAATATTATAAAAACTAATTCTACTTTAGACCATGACTTGAATTTAGACGTATGTAGTGCTTGCCATCCTTTTTACACAGGTAAGCAACGCATCATTAACACTCGTGGTCGTGTTGAACGTTTTCATAAGCGTTTTGGTATCCCCATTAGCAAAAAGTAATGTTTTATGTTTTCTGTATAGTGGTGCTACATCTGTCTCAATAAACCCAAGTATCGGGATCTATTCCGATTTCACGCATCATTTGTTTCGCTACTTCTGGTATTTCGTCGTTACGTTCTTTACCTAAATCGTGATCGTTAGGTAAAGGCTGGCCGGTAAAAGCATGCAGAAAAGCTTCACACAGTAGCTCACTATTGGTGGCGTGGCGCAGGTTATTAACCTGGCGCCGGGTTCTTTCGTCAGTAAGAATTTTCAGCACTTTCAGCGGAATGGAAACTGTAATTTTTTTTACTTGTTTACTTTTTTTACCACGTTCAGCATAAGGGCTGATATACTCACCTTTCCATTCAGCCATGGCGTACCTTAAGATCTGATTACACTAATATAAATGGTAGAACAATTCGCTAATTATGCAGTATCTATGATAAACACACTACTTAATGTTAGTGCTGGATAAATCTGCGGTTTATTACAATGTGGTCATTACATCCTCGACTATACTAAATTAAAAATGATTAGTCATTAGACTGTTTAATTTAGCATAATTTTAGCTTTTATTATTACTTACTTGAGTTAGTAACTTTAGATGTCTAGATGTATTGACTGCTATTATTATGTAGTTTACTCTTTTATCAAAACTTTTTTATTAGTCAGGATGCGACAATATGACGCACAAACAAGCCACGATCGCAGTTCGTAGTGGGTTAAATAACGACGAGCAATTTGGCTGTCTAGTTCCACCGATAACTTTATCTAGCACATATAATTTTATTGAATTCAACCAGCCACGCACCCATGATTACTCGCGGCGTGGAAATCCAACCAGGGATGTAGTACAGCAGGCACTAGCAGAGCTGGAAGGGGGAGCAGGAGCAGTGATGACTAGTAGCGGTATGTCTGCTATCCATCTCGTGTGTACTATGTTACTGAAACCAGATGATCTGCTCATTGCACCTTATGACTGTTATGGGGGTAGTTATCGTCTGTTCGAAAGCCTGAGTAAGCGCGGCGCTTATAAAGTGCAGTTTATTGATCAGAGTAATGAAAAAACGCTAGCGGCTACTTTTGCTAGCAAACCCAAATTAGTACTTATTGAGACCCCAAGCAATCCTTTGCTGCGGGTTGTAGATATTGCAGCCGTTTGTCGCGCCGCGCACCAGGCGGGGGCCCAATGTGTTGTGGATAACACATTTATGAGTCCTGCTTTACAACAGCCGCTAGCGTTGGGGGCTGACCTAGTGGTGCACTCATGCACTAAGTATCTTAACGGACATTCTGATGTGATGGCCGGCGCTGTGATTGCTAAAGAGGCGGCAGTAGCTAATGAGTTGGCTTGGTGGGGTAATAATATCGGCGTGACCGGCGGGGCGTTTGATAGCTACCTATTGCTGCGTGGTATCCGTACCTTGACGCCGCGTATCCGGCAACAACAAAGTAATGCTCAAGCAATCGTAGCGTATTTACAGCAACATCCCCAGGTTAAAAAGCTGTATTATCCAGAATTACCCGATCATCCCGGCCATGAAATTGCGTGTCGTCAGCAAAGTGGTTTTGGTGCCATGCTTAGCTTTGAGTTAGACGGAGATGAAGCGGCACTACGCCGTTTTTTAGCAGCGCTAGAGTTGTTTACTTTGGCTGAATCACTGGGTGGAGTAGAGAGCCTGATATCTCACGCAGCGACTATGACTCATGCAGGGATGGCAGCTGAAGCTAGGGTTCGTGCCGGTATCTGCGATACTTTATTGCGAGTTTCAGTTGGTATTGAGGATAGTGAAGATTTAATTGCAGATATCGCACAAGCTTTTCAAGCAGCTCTTAATATATAGTTTACTTATATATATATATGTTTTGTTGTAATTTACCTTTAGCATGCCTACGCATTAACATTGAAACAAAGATAACTACAGTTTAATTTGAACATTATTCAATATATTTGAATATTTTTCTTAGTAGTGAATTATTTGATTGACGTTCATTTTTATTTACTTCATTTTCTTTATTTTCTTTCTATATGTTAATCACCTTATTTTATGAGGTAAAGTAAAGGCATGAGTTTATTTCACATTCATCATAGAGAAATCCTTAATCATAATTTAGCGGAACGACAGGGCCATATAAACGTTTCTTTTGAGTTTTTTCCTCCCCGTACGAGTGAAATGGAAGAGTATTTCTGGCACTCTATCCACCGGTTAAGCAAACTTAAACCAAAATTTGTCTCCGTTACTTATGGCGCTAACTCAGGAGACAAGAAGCGCACTTACAGCATCATCAAAGAGATTAAAGAGCGTACTGGACTAGAGGCAGCCCCTCATTTAACCTGTATAGATACATCACCCACTGCGCTGCAGGAAATCGTTCAAGAATACTGGCGTAGCGGTATTCGTCATATCGTGGCACTGCGCGGTGACCTACCTATCGGCAGTAGTCGGCAGGATATGTACGGTTTAGATTTAGTAGTACTATTGAAAAAAGTAGGTGATTTTGAGATTTCTGTGGCTGCTTATCCTGAAGTCCATCCGGAAGCGCGAAATGCTCAGTCTGACTTGATAAATCTCAAAAAAAAAATAGATGCTGGCGCTAGTAGGGCGATTACTCAGTTTTTTTTTGATATTGAAAGTTATTTGCGGTTCCGTGATCGCTGTTTGGTAGCAGGCATCGATACTGAAATCGTGCCCGGAATTCTACCGGTATTCAATTTTCGCCAACTACAGCGTTTTGCAGCTATGACTAACGTAAAAATACCACACTGGATGAGTGTAATGTTTGATGGACTGGATCAAGATATAGAAACAAGTAAGATGGTAGGTGCTTCTATTGCCATAGATATGGTCAAAATACTCATCCGTGAGGGTGTAAAAGATTTTCATTTTTATACGCTTAATCGTGATGAGTTAACCTATGCTATTTGTCATACCCTAGGGATACGTTCTGAAAGCAGAAATACACCAGTTATTAGCTAACTATCAATAATACTAATTATGTCACACAATTGAG
>NZ_NJPO01000179.1 GCF_002855795.1 Candidatus Palibaumannia cicadellinicola | reverse complement strand
GTAAAATGTAGCTATTTGAGTTGTTAACCTATTTCGTTGTTAACCTAAAATTAATGCTAAACGTGTAATGATATCGTTTTGCGCTAATGTTTCTTGGTTACCGGTGGTGAGATCTTTGATAACAACTTGCTGTGCTGCTGCTTCGCTTTCGCCTAGAACCAAAGCAAAGCTAGCGCCGCATTTATCAGCGCGGCTGAATTGCTTTTTAAAACTACCGCCTCCGCAGTTTGTCATCAGACGTAGGGACGGTAATGCATCACGTATTTTTTCAGCTAGTAGCATTGCTGCACCTTGTATATTCTTACCTACGGCTACTAGATAAGCATCTACGCGCAATGTGACAGAAGAATTAGTATTGACGGCTTGCATGAGCAGTACTAAACGATCAAGTCCTATAGCCATTCCAATAGCTGGCGTCGCGCGTCCACCCAGTTGTTCTACCAACCTATCATAACGACCACCTGCGCAAATAGTTCCCTGGGAACCTAAACGGTTTGTGACCCATTCTAATACCGTATAGTTATAGTAATCTAGGCCGCGCACTAAACGCGGATTAATTGTATAATCAATTTTAGCTTCGTCTAACAATTTACATAGGCCCACAAAATGCTCATGAGCATCATCGTCAAGATAGTCGGCTAAAACAGGTGCATCATTAAGTAATACCTGAATATTAGCATTCTTAGTATCAAGCACACGCATCGGATTAGTATGCATCCGGCGACGATTGTTGTCATCCAGACAAGTTTCATGTTGTGCTAGAAATGTTACCAGCGCGTTATGGTAACGAGCACGGTTTTCTAAAGAACCGATAGAATTAAGTTCTAGTCTTACGTGTTCGCTTATACCTAATATTTGCCACCAGCGTACAGTGAGCATAATGAGCTCAGCATCAATATCAGGCCCTTGCTGGCCGAATACCTCAGCGCCCAATTGATGAAACTGACGGTATCGCCCTTTCTGTGGGCGTTCATGGCGGAACATTGGCCCAATATACCACAAGCGCTGTTCTATATTCTGGTATAACAGACCATGTTCTATACCGGCACGAACACAACTAGCGGTCCCTTCTGGCCGTAGGGTAATATGATCGCCATTCTGGTCTTCGAAGCTGTACATTTCTTTTGCTACGATATCAGTTACTTTACCTATAGCACGTTTAAATAGTGCGGTTTGTTCAATAATTGGCAAACGAATTTCACGGTAACCATAACAGATTAGTACTTGTGTTAATAAGCTTTCGATGTACTGCCAGAATGCCGCATCTTTAGGTAAAGAGTCGTTCATACCGCGAACTGCCTGTATTTGTTTTACCATATTCAATCTTAATATTTCCTGATTATTTATCGATTAAATTGATTCCTATTTGATTTTGATCATCGAGCATGATGGCTTTTGCACGGATACGAGCTTCAAGCTGATCAACAATTAATTTGTTATCAAAACGATAACGCTGTCGAACCCCATCTT
Organism: Candidatus Palibaumannia cicadellinicola; assembly: GCF_002855795.1. GTDB lineage: Bacteria > Pseudomonadota > Gammaproteobacteria > Enterobacterales > Enterobacteriaceae > Baumannia > Baumannia cicadellinicola_C. The sequence goes on along the minus strand of NZ_NJPO01000179.1, from coordinate 1,093 downwards.
CATAACAACTACTAGTCTTATGTCCTCCAGTTACTCCGATTGTTGACATTAAGGCTTCGCCTAGACCGTTGACTACACAACCGATAATAGAGACATCCATCGGAGTGACAATATCTTCTAGTCGCTGTTCTAAAGCATTAACTGTACCGATAACATCGAACTCCTGACGAGAACAAGTTGGACAGGCTATAAAGTTAATACCCCTAGCACGGATACGCATGGATTTCAGGATATCGAATCCTACTTTTACTTCTTCTATAGGATCGGTAGCTAGAGAAACACGCAAAGTATCACCGATACCTTCATTTAGCAATAATCCTAATCCTATGGCAGATTTGACTGCACCGCTACGTGCACTACCAGCTTCAGTAATACCAAGATGTAACGGTTGATCAATCTGTGATGCAAGTAGGCGGTAAGATTGCACTGCTAAGAATATATCCGAGGCTTTGACACTAACTTTAAATTGGTCAAAATTGAGTCTATCGAGAATATCAATATGACGTAAAGCTGATTCTAGTAGTACTTCTGGAGTAGGCTCACCATATTTGGTTTGTAGATCTCGCTCAAGAGAACCTGCGTTGATACCAATCCTGATAGGAATATTATTATAACGTGCACAATCTACTACCGAGCGAATACGAGCCTCGTTACCAATATTACCAGGGTTAATACGTAGGCAATCTACTCCATATTCAGCTACTTTAAGTGCTATACGATAGTCGAAATGTATATCTGCAACCAAAGGAACATGAACTTGTTGTTTGATTAGTTTAAATGTTTCTGCAGCATTCATAGTAGGTACAGAGATACGCACGATATCTACTCCAACACGTTCTAAAGCCTGGATCTGCTTGACTGTTGCAGTCACATCAATAGTATTAGTGTTAGTCATAGACTGTACCGTAATAGGTGCGCCATCGCCTACTGGCACATTACCCACCTGAATACGTTTTGATTTACGACGGTTAATAGGTATAGAATAATGCATTATTTTTTACTCAATACTTCTTTTAAGTATAGATTAATAAATATTATCTAAGGCCTTAAATATTACTTGAAACCACATAAAACAGTATTGGAATTATTCATC
>NZ_NJPO01000178.1 GCF_002855795.1 Candidatus Palibaumannia cicadellinicola | reverse complement strand
TGAAGTGGTGATCAAAATACTCAGCTAGAGTTAGCATCGCTAGAAAAATGCCTGACACATCTCAGCAATGCAGGTATGTTGCGTACGTTAAATTTAAATCATGAAGAGAAAAGCATTATTCGCTATCTGCGTTTTATTACGCTCAAACCAACTATGTATATAGCGAATGTGAATGATTCTGGCTTCTATAAGAATCATTATCTAGACCAAGTCCGCACTATTGCTTCCAGAGAAGGCTCAATAGTTATTGCTGTATGCGCTGCAGTAGAATCAGATATTGCCGAGTTAGAAACAGAAGAATACGACTCTTTTAGAGCAGAGTTAGATATGAAAGAACATGGACTAAATAGTGTAATTAGAGCTGGTTATGAGCTACTGAATTTACAAACTTACTTTACAGCTGGAACAAAAGAAGTACGTGCCTGGACTATCCCAGTAGGCGCTACAGCTTTACAAGCTGCGGGCCAGATTCATACGGATTTTCAAAAAGGATTTATTCGTGCTCAAACTATTGCTTTTAATGATTTCGTTACTTTTAAAGGTGAAAAAGGTGCTAAGAAAGCTGGAAAAATGCGTTTTGAAGGTAAAGAGTACGTAGTAAAAGATGGCGATGTGATAAACTTCTTATTTAATGTATAAATTACCAAAAGCTAGAAGCTAATAGCTCTTAATAATTTCTAGATCATAGATAGTAAGTAAACAACGTTCCAGCAAAGAATTTTTCTTCTACTACTGTGAGTCTTATCTACGATAATAAGTAATAAAATTAGCATAAAAATATTAAGTATTTAGGGAGTGCTATGGGTTTTCTGACCGGTAAGCGTATTCTAGTCACAGGTATAGCTAGCCATCGTTCTATTGCCTACGGTATTACTCAGGCTCTATATCGTGAGGGAGCAGAGTTAGCTTTTACTTATCAAAACAATAAACTGAAATCGCGAGTAGAACACTTTGCCGCTAATTTTCATTCCAGCATTGTGCTACCATGTGATGTAGCTCAAGATGCTAGCATCAAAGCATTGTTTACCTGTTTGGCAAAGTTATGGCCTAACTTTGACGGCTTTATCCATGCCATTGCTTATGCTCCTAGCAATCAGCTTAATGGTGACTATGTGAGTACAGTTACCCGCGAAGGCTTTGCCATATCGCATGATATTAGCGCTTATAGTTTTGTCGCTATGACCAAAGCATGCAGACCGATGCTTAATCCTAACGCTTCCCTTGTGACACTGACTTATTTAGGAGCAGAACGAGCTATTCCGAACTATAACGTTATGGGTCTAGCAAAAGCATCGTTGGAAGCTAATACCCGTTATATGGCGAATGCTATGGGACCGCAGGGTGTACGCGTTAATGCTATTTCTGCTGGGCCAATTCGAACACTAGCAGCTTCTGGAATACGAAACTTTAAACAAATGCTGAGCTACTGTGAATCAGTTACGCCTATTCGTCGTTTAGTAACAATTGAAGATATCGGTAACACCGCAGCATTTTTATGCTCTGATTTATCAGCTGGCATTACCGGTGAAATTGTGCATGTAGATGGAGGTTTTCATATTACTGTTATGAATGAACTTGAATAGATCTGAAAATATCATTCAAGGCTGCTCAAAATAATTATATCACAAAAAAACTATCAATAAAATTATTACTTTTTTAAATCATCAAATATTATGTTTCATAATAACCCACTGCTTATACAGCTAAAACAGCAACTGCACTCTAAAACACCACGGACAGAAGGTGTAGTAAAAGGTACTGATAAAGGATTTGGCTTCCTAGAGGTTGATTCTCAAAATAGCTATTTTATTCCTCCTTATTTTATGAAAAGGGTAATGCATGGTGATAAAATTAGGGCGGTATTGCATACCGAAAAAGATCGTCAAATTGCTGAACCAGAGGCTTTAATTGAGCCTTTTTTATCTCGTTTTGTCGGTAAGATACAAATAAAAGACGATAGAGTTGCTATTTTACCAGATCATAGGCTGATTAAAGAAGTGATACCCGCACGTCCGCAACGCGGCGTGAGTGATACTCTCTGTACTGGAGACTGGGTAGTAGCGGAAATGTGCCGCCATCCTCTAGAAGGTCATCGCTACTTTTACGCTCAAATAACAGAGATAGTTACTACCAGCAGTGATAATTTTGCGCCATGGTGGGTTACCTTAGCTAAACATAATTTAGAACGAGAAGCACCGGCTATGCCGAAGGACCTGACACCGCAAGACGACGGTCTCATTCGAGAAGATCTAACAGCGCTAAACTTTATCACCATTGATAATCCTAGTACCGAAGATATGGATGATGCATTACATGTAGATTACGGGCCTAATGAAGCGTTAGTGATTACTATCGCAATTGCAGATCCTACTGCATGGATTATTGCTGGAAGTCAATTAGATACTATTGCGAGCAATAGAGCTTTTACTAACTATCTTCCTGGCTTTAACATTCCCATGTTGCCGCGGATGCTGTCTGATAATCTTTGTTCTTTACGAGCTTATGAAAAGCGGCCTGCTCTTGTCTGCCAGGTCACGATGCAACATGACGGAACTCTAGAAGAAGATATACGCTTTTTCACAGCTTGGATTGAATCTAAAGCTAAGCTTACTTATGATCAGGTATCTAACTGGCTAGAAAACGGCGGAGGATGGCAACCGAAGAATAATGCTCTCGCTGAGCAGATACGCTTGTTGCATAAGGTTTACAAAGCTCGTAGTTCCTGGCGCGCGCAACATGCGTTAGTGTTTAAGGACAAGCCAGACTACCGTTTTATCCTGGATGAAAAAGGGGAAGTAAATAATATTATTGCTGAACCACGCTGTATTGCCAAACGGATGATTGAAGAAGCGATGATTGCTGCCAATGTCTGTGCCGCTCGTGTACTACGTGATGGTCTTGGTTTTGGTCTATATAACACTCATAATGGTTTTGACGCCGCTTTGGTGAATCAGGCAGTAGCTATTTTACGAAACCATCACATTCCAGCTGATGCTAATCAATTGCTGACCCTCAAAGGATTCTGTGCTTTACGTCGCCAATTAAATGAAATGCCGACCTCATATCTCGATAGCCGCATTCGTCGTTTTCAAACATTTGCTGAGTTGAAAACCGAGCCTGGCCCACACTTTGGCCTAGGACTAGATGTTTATGCAACTTGGACTTCACCTATTCGTAAATACAGCGATATGATGAACCATCGTTTGCTGAAGGCGCTAATTGGAGCAAGGAAAGCAGAGCGCCCTAAAAAAGAGATTACGTTGCGTATGTCTGAACGTCGTCGGCAAAATCGTATTGCAGAACGAGATGTAGAAGATTGGCTATATGCTCGCTTTCTTCAACAAAAAGCCGGGAGTGATATTCGTTATCGCGCTGAAATTATTGATATTTGCCGCAGTGGCATGCGGGTACGATTAGTAGATAATGGTGCTATTGCTTTTATTCCTGCCATTTTTATTCATAGCATACGTGATGAGTTAGTTTGTAACCAGGATCTCGGCACAGTGCAGGTAAAAGGCGTAGAACGTTATCGCCAGGGCGATACCATAGAAGTTACTATTGCAGAAGTACGTATGGACAATCATTCTATTATTGCGAACATTGTATCAGTTAAGTGAATAATCAAATTATTATATCTTATTTTAGAGTTTAAGCGAACGGAGTATATCCCCTAATGCCACATTAGGTTCCGGAGCCTGGGTTATGGGACGACCTATAACCATATAGTCAACGCCTGCTTGTTGTGCCTGCAGCGCAGTCATTACTCTACTATGATCAGCCATTTGATTAAACGCGAGACGAATCCCAGGTGTGACTATGGTAAAATTATGACCGCATATAGCCTTTATACGTACTGCTTCTTGTGGCGAACATACGACTCCATCTAGGCCACAATTTTGGGTTAAGGTGGCCAACCTAATGGCAAAGTCTGCAGTAGTACCTGGAATCCCAAGTATTTGTAAATCCTTATCGCTGAGGCTAGTTAGCACTGTAACTGCGATAAGCAGTGGTGCGCCTGGACCAAAGGTAGCTAGGGCATTACGTGCAGCTATCATCATTTTTTCACCACCACTCGCATGCACATTTATCATCCATACCCCTAAATCTGCTGCAGCAGATACTGTTCTAGCAACAGTATTAGGGATATCATGAAATTTTAGGTCAAGAAAAATGTCAAAACCACGTTGTTGCAGCTCGATTATCAGCGTTGGCCCAAAACGAGTAAACATCTCTTTTCCTATCTTCAACTTACAATGCTGTGGTGAGATCAGATCTACAAATGCTAGTGCCTGACTTCTATTGGCATAATCCAACGCAACAATAATTGGTGATATTAGTGAGTATGTAGATACTGGTAAAACATCGCATGTCATAAAT
>NZ_NJPO01000177.1 GCF_002855795.1 Candidatus Palibaumannia cicadellinicola | reverse complement strand
AACTAAAATACTGTTAGTAACAATATAACATTTAATAATTATAAAAATGTATAGTAATTAACAATAGTTTTATTAAGATATAAAAAAATAATAAATATTTTACTATAATATAGTATCTATAGTAGATAGACTATATGGTTAGTTATATTATAATATAATTATATGGTGAGATGTCCGAGTGGCTGAAGGTGCACGCTTGGAAAGCGTGTTTACATTAAAGTGTATCGAGGGTTCAAATCCCTCTCTCACCGTTATTACTTATATTAAAGTAATAAAGTAATAATGTTACTTTTTTAAAATTTTTAATCTTAGCCAATAAAAGCTAATCCTTTCATATATGGTAAAAGTTGTTCTGGTATTTCAATGCGTCCATCAGCACGTTGATAGTTTTCTAATACAGCAATAAGAGTTCGACCAACTGCTAAGCCAGACCCATTTAATGTATGTAGTAAATGCAATTTGTTATCATCTTTGCTACGATAGCGCGCTAGCATACGGCGAGCTTGAAAATCACCAATATTAGAACAAGAAGAAACTTCACGGTAATTATTTTGTGCTGGAAACCATACTTCCAAATCGTAAGTTTTACAAGAAGAAAATCCCATATCACCTGTGCATAATAACATTTTACGATAAGGTAAATTTAACAATTGTAGTACTTTCTCAGCATGACCAGTCATCTCTTCTAGAGCCTGCATTGATTGTTCTGGTTTAATGGCTTGTACCATCTCTACTTTATCAAATTGATGCATACGAATGAGCCCACGAGTATCACGGCCATAAGAACCAGCTTCTGAACGAAAACATGGCGTGTGGGATGTCATTTTTAATGGTAAAATATTTTCATCAAAAATTTCACCACGAAGTAAATTAATTAATGGAACTTCAGCAGTTGGTATTAGTGTATAAACACTAGTTTGTTTGTCTTCGCTTAGTGGTTGTATATGAAATAAATCTTCCGCATATTTCGGTATATGACCTGAGCTATATAATGAAGTCTGGTTGACTAAATATGGTAAATAGTACTCTTGGTAACCATGTTGTTGAGTATGTATATCTAACATAAATTGCGATAGTGCGCGGTGTAACCGCGCAATTTGTCCACGTATAACCACAAAACGTGAACCAGTTAACTTTACCCCAGCTGTAAAGTCTATATCACCAATCATTTCTCCTAATGAGACATGATCTCGTACTAAAAAATTATACTTACGTGGTTCACCCCACCGCTGTACTT
>NZ_NJPO01000176.1 GCF_002855795.1 Candidatus Palibaumannia cicadellinicola | reverse complement strand
AGTAGTTAAGTTAAAAATAATAACTGGAGATGGGTGTTAGATAATATCTATATAGCACTTTTAATAAATACTAAAGATTTAATCTAAAATTATTCATGCTTTTTTTCTATTAATAATGCTTCTAACAAATCCAGATCGCGTAATAGTTTAATTAAAATATCATTACTTATTTTTTGTTGCGTACATAAATGATAATATTCGCAACGCTCAGCACGCAGGGCGTTCAGCCACATACTACGCTCCCAATGGTTCATAAGTATTGCACTTTCCGCATCAGCATGACCATCGATTCTACGACGTAAATGACTAATGACTCTGACACTAACCTCATTAACTATTTGTTTTTCGAAATTATATTCTTGACTGTTAGCTAACTGAAATTCAATTTGCCGTATGCTTTCGATAGCTACTTCCGCAGCTATCATACGTGCTATTTGCTCTTCCTTATGGAATAAGACAGTATCAGTATCAGATACGGCGATGCCACGTAGTAGCAGCGGCAAAATAATAACACAGCAAATAAGAGATAATAAAATGACTCCTGTCGCAATAAAAACTAGCTGATAACGAGATGGAAACGCCGTACCATCACTAAGCTGTAGCGGTATTGATAGTACTCCAGCTAAGGTAATGGCCCCCCGCACCCCGGCAAATGATGCTATTAAAATTTCTTGTGTACTGTATTCACAGAATACCATAGGTCGCTTTTTCATGAAGCGTAGACTAATACGTTTCATCAGCCATAGCCAACTAAAACGTAACAACATCAACGCAACATAAAGAAAAACAACATCGGTGAAAAGCATCCAGGTTTGAATAGTAGGATCTAACTTAGCCTGATTAATTGAAGTAGCAAGTATATCCGGCAATTGCAGGCCCAGCATGATAAAAACAATACCATTGAAGATAAATTCAAGCATAGACCATACACTATTACCACGTAGTCGCAGCGCCAACGGCGCATTGCTACTAGTCATACCATATTGTCCAATAGTCATACCAGAAGCTACAGCTGCTAAGATTCCAGATACTCCTACATGTTCTGCAATCAAATAAGCAACGAATGGTAGCAATAGTAGCAAGACAGTCTGGGTTGCTGAGTCATCGCAGCTCCAGCGTATGATAAGTCGTAGTAATTTGCTGTAACCCCAGGTGACGCTTACACCAACCAGTAAGCCGCCTGCTGCTACTTTAATAAATTCTAGTGATACCCCCCCTACAGTGAACGCCATCGTTCCCATAGCAACAGCAATAGCAAATTTTAGTAATACTAAACCAGAAGCATCATTCATTAACGCTTCGCCCTGCAAAATATTCATTAGTGTTTTCGGAATACGCCCTTCTTTAACGATACCAGATAACGCCACCGCATCAGTTGGCGAAAGCACTGCTGCTAATGCAAGCGCTGCAACCAGCGACATTCCAGGTACTATCCAGTAGATGAAATAGCCAATGCCTACTACGGTAATAATAACTAACACCAGCGCTAATGATACTATTTCTCCACAGTGGCGTAGAAAGTCACGGGCTGGCATTTTCCAACCGTCAGAAAATAATAAGGGGGGAATAAAAAGTACTAGGAATAGTTCAGGATTAAAATCAACATGTAAACCAAATTTAGGCCAGGCAAGTAGCGCACCCAAAACAATTTGCATTAATGGTAGTGGTATTTGAAACGGCAGGATATGAATCACTACCCCGGACAAGGAAACGATCAAAGTAAGAATTAAAATCGTAAAAAAGATTTCCATGTTTTCCTTAGTATCATAGTATCAAGCTTTTTAGGCCATCGACAAAATATACGTGGAAACATTTCCCGCGGACAGATACTCTGATAATAGATCGAAATATTTTTCCAGCCGTTAAAAACGGTTATC
>NZ_NJPO01000175.1 GCF_002855795.1 Candidatus Palibaumannia cicadellinicola | reverse complement strand
GAATTTTTGTCAATCATGAATTAATATTGTAGTGATAATAGATAAAAAATCTTTATAAGAGATTTAGAGTTAATAACTACAATTTGATTATTTTGGTATCGATTATAATAATGGACTAAAAAAGTAAAATAGTCGCTCGATAATACGTTGCCAGTAAGGACGTTTTGACCATACCATTACGTCAATGAGTCTAGAATGTGCGATATAATCTTCTTGTACTAGCGCTAGATTGTTGCCAAACGCTTTAGCATCAATGACTAAAGTAATTTCAAAATTTAACCATAAGCTACGCATATCTAAATTAACTGTTCCTACTAAACTTAATTGATTATCTACCAGCACACTTTTCGTATGCAATAATCCGCCTTCAAATTGATGAATACGTACGCCAGCTTCCAGTAGCTCTGATAAAAACGACCTACTAGCCCATTCCACTAGCATGGAATCATTATCACGTGGAATAATAATATGTACCTTTACGCCACGTTGGGCTGCAGTACAAATAGCATTGAGTAAATCATCGCTAGGTACGAAATAAGGTGTTGTAATAACTAATTTTTTACGTGCGGCATAAATGGCAATGAGTAATGCCTGGTGAATGACTCCCTCTGGAAAACCAGGCCCAGAGGCGATAACCTGAATAGTATTACCAGAATAAGTGTATTTGTCTGGTATTATATGTTCAGCTGATGACTGAATACGTTCACCGGTTTCAATTTCCCAATCACGATAATAGATAATACCCATGGCTATAGTAATAGGTCCTTCCATACGTGTCATCATATCTATCCATTGGCCAACGCCCGCTTTTTGTTTGAAGTAACGTGGATCAACCATATTCATACTACCAGTATAAGATATGTAATTATCGATTAATACCATCTTGCGATGCTGACGTAAATCCATACGTCGTAGGAATAGACATAAAATACTAACATGCAAGACTTCTACTACTTGAACACCAGCATCACGCATCATAGTAGGATAATGACTGCAGAAAAAGTGCGCACTGCCAGCAGAATCGAGCATTAACCGGCAAAGAACGCCGCGACGAGCAGCAGCCATCAGTGCTTCCGCAACCTGATCTATAACTCCTCCGGCCTGCCAAATATAAAACACAATTTCAATATTACGTTGTGCTAGACCAATGTCGCGGATGAGTAATTTTATCGTTTCGTAGGTATTAGTAAGTAATTCTATCTTATTACCTATTAGACCACTCATACCCTGGCGGTGTTCACATAACTGAAATATTGAACAAGCTACTTCACTATTTTGAGTAGCAAAAATATGCTGGCAGTCTTTTAAATTATTAATCCACTGATTAATGAAAGGGGATACTGCTTTATTACGTTCGTAGCGGCGCTTACCAATATTAAGTTCACCTAGTAACAGATAAATGATTATTCCTACCAGCGGTAGAATATAAATTACTAACAGCCAAGCCATGGCAGAAGGCACCGCCCGACGTTTCATTAATATACGCACAGTTACACATGCTATTAATAACCAATAGCTAAAAATTAGTAACCCGTTTATAACGGTATACAGCATTATCATAGAAGAAAAAACCTGTTCGCAGACCTGAAATGAACATGAATTTACACATAATGAAGAAAATAAAAAATATTTTGCGATCGAGTATAATTGAAGTGTTA
>NZ_NJPO01000174.1 GCF_002855795.1 Candidatus Palibaumannia cicadellinicola | reverse complement strand
ATATCAGTAGGTGTAATCCCTGAAATACGTGATGCTTGTCCAATAGAATAAGGTTGGTAATATTTTAATTTAGATATAGCTTCTTTAGATAAACCATAAATTAAATCATAATTAATCTTAGCAGGTAAGATAATTTTATCATTATATGACTGACGAAATATTTCTTCTTTTTGTCTAGTAATATAGCCTTCATATTTAATTTGTATTTCAATTTGTTCAGTAGCTTGTTTATCTACTAATCTAGGAGCAAACAATGTTAGTTCAGTTAATAAAGAATAATTTATTTCTGGTCTACGAAGTAGATCTTCACCATTAATTTTACGTGTTAAAGGTTTTTTTAATAACAGATTTAAATGATTTATATTTTTCGTACCAGGATGTACCCAAATATTACGTAAACGTTGACGTTCTAATTCAATATTTTCTTGTTTAAGACAAAAAATTTTCCAACGGACATCATTTACTAAACCTAATTTACGACCTATTTCAGTTAAACGTATATCTGCATTATCTTCACGTAATGTTAATCTATATTCAGCACGAGAAGTAAACATACGATATGGTTCATTTGTCCCTAATGTACATAAATCATCAATTAATACTCCCAGGTAAGCTTGATTTCGACATGGTGACCAATTAGCTTGTTCTTGTACTTGTAAAGCAGCATTTATACCAGCAAGTAAACCTTGAGCAGCAGCTTCTTCATAACCAGTAGTGCCATTTATTTGTCCTGCTAAAAATAAACCAGTAATAATTTTACTTTCTAAAGTTAGTTTTAAATCACGTGGATCAAAAAAATCATACTCTATAGCATAACCAGGATGTACAATATCTGCATTTTCTAATCCTTTAATTGAGTTTATCATTTTGATTTGAATATGTAATGGTAAACTAGTAGAAATACCATTAGGATAAATTTGATTACTTGTTAATCCTTCAGGCTCAAGAAAAATTTGATGTGAATTACGATCAGTAAAATGACATATTTTATCTTCAATTGAAGGACAATAACGTGGTCCTATACTTTCTATCAGTCCATTATACATTGGACTTAAATGTAAATTTTGCCTAATTATATCATGAGTTATACTATTAGTATGAGTTATATAACAAGGTATTTGACGTGGATGATCTTTTATCGATCCTATAAAAGAGAATATTGGTAGAGGATTGTCACTATATTGTATAGCTAGTTCATTAAAATTAATACTATATTTATTAATTCGTGGAGGTGTGCCAGTTTTTAAACGTTTTACTTTAAATGGTAATTCACGTAATTGATTTGAAAGTTCAATCGATGCTGGATCTCCTGCACGTCCTCCACTATAACTATTTTGACCTATATAAATCTTACCATTTAAAAAAGTACCTACTGTTAGTACTATTGCTTTAGCATAAAAACTATTTGCTAATGTTGTTATGACACCAACAATATTATTATTTTTTATAATTAATTTTTTTTACTGTTTGTTCAATAATTGTTAAATTTAATTGAGATGTTAATTTATTTTGTATTATTTGACGATAAAGTTTTCTATCTGCTTGTGCACGAGTTGCTCTAACAGCCGGCCCTTTACTAGCATTTAGTATTCTAAATTGAATTCCAGCATAATCAATAGCTTGAGCCATAATACCACCCATAGCATCAATTTCTTTAGTTAAATGTCCTTTACCAATCCCACCTATAGCAGGATTACAAGACATTTCGCCCAGTTTATGAAAACTATGTGTTAATAATAATGTTTTACACCCTATTCTTGCTGATGCCATAGCAGCTTCTGTACCAGCATGGCCCCCACCAATAATTATTACTTCATACGTATTTGTATTAGACATAAATATTTATACCTATATAAAACATTGTTTTATTAATAACTAAAATTATATATATTTATATGGTAATGGATTAAGTTTTAATAAACTATTCATATCTTTTGGGACTCTAATTAAACTATTTTTATCTAAATTTTTATTTAATACTGCTTGTACCCATAAATGATTATCTTGCATAAGACATGCAGCTAAGACTATACCTATACTACGCCAATAATTATTAATTTTAATTTCTAATATTTCTCCTGCCCTTGGAACATAATTTGCTTTTCCAACTAAAAAGTAAAGTTGTTGTTTATTTATACCACGATATTTTACTCGTGCTATTACTTCTTGACCAACATAACATCCTTTCTTAAAATTAATACCATTTAATAAATCTAAATTAATAGCTTGTGGTATAAATTGGCTACTAGTATTAGTATCAATAATAGGGTATCCAGCTTCAATATCTAATGATAACCATTGTTGACTATTTTGAATTTGTGCGTGATTATTTTTTATAAGTATGTTTGATAATTCATCACGTACTACACTTGTAGTTATGATAAGAAATCTATTGATTGGCTGGTTTAATAATACAAT
>NZ_NJPO01000173.1 GCF_002855795.1 Candidatus Palibaumannia cicadellinicola | reverse complement strand
AATTAAACGGATACTGAATATTTAATATTTAATATTATAAAAAACTTACTTTATTGTGGATTATTTATTGATTATAGACAAACTACATTGATCAATTGTTAAGCCAGGGCCCATAGTAGTTGAGAGACAAACTTTTTTTATGTAAACACCTTTAGTCTGTATTGGTTTGTCTTTTTTTAGCGCTATTAAGAAAGCTTCTAAGTTTTCTTTTAATTTATCAGATTCAAAATCTATTTTGCCAATAGTAGTATGAATAATACCATTTTTGTCGTTATGGTAACGTATCTGACCAGCTTTAATTTCTTTTACTGTTAAAGCAATATTTTCAGTTACTGTTCCTACTTTAGGATTAGGCATCATACCGCGCGGACCTAAGATGTGTCCTAATTCGCTAACTAAAGACATAGCATCTGGAGATGCTATAACTACATCAAAAGATAATTTACCTTGTTTGATTTGTGTAGCTAAATCATTCATACCAACTATATCAGCCCCAGCTGATTGAGCTGCTATGATATTTAAACCTTGAGTAAAAACAGCTACACGAACATTACGACCTATACCATGCGGTAGTACTGTGGCACTACGAATATTTTGATCTGATTTACGAGCATCAATCCCAAGTCTTACTGCTACATCAATACTTTCAATAAAATTGACCGTAGAAATATTTTTTAATAATGTAATTGCATCAAAAATATTATATTGTTTCGCTGAATTTACTTGATTTCGAATCATATTCATACGATTGGTTATTTTAACCATGTTTTAACCTTCTACTACTAGACCCATAGAAAAAGCGGTACCAATGATGGAGCGATACATAGCTTCAATATTACTACCATTCATATCTGCAGCTTTTATTTGAGCTATTTCTCGCACTTGAGAAGAAGTTATTTTGCCTACTTTATTTATTTTGGATTGACTAGAACCACTTGTTATTCCTGCAGCTTTTTTTAATAAAACTGCTGCTGGAGGAGTTTTGGTAATAAAAGTAAAAGAACGATCAGAGTAAATAGTAATAATTACTGGTATTGGTAAACCTTTTTCAAGAAGTTCTGTTTTTGTGTTAAAATTTTTACAAAATTCTATGATATTAACGCCTTGCTGACCTAAAGCTGGTCCTACCGGTGGACTAGGATTTGCCATACCTGCAGCAATTTGTAGTTTTACATAAGCTTGTATTTTTTTAGCCATTTTTATTTCCTATTCTAGTTCTAGTTTAAGTTTATCTAAAAATAGCTTGAGCTTAACCTTTTTCTACTTGATTAAAATCTAGTTCTACTGGAGTAGCACGACCAAAGATAGAAACAGATACTTTTAAGCGACTTTTTTCATAATCAACTTCTTCAACAACACCATTAAAATCAGCAAATGGCCCATCATTAACTCTAATTAATTCACCTGGTTCAAATAATGTTTTAGGTCTAGGTTTATCACCTATTTGCTGTAAACGATTCATTATTGCATGAACTTCTTTGTCACTAATAGGCAACGGCTTATCTGATGTACCGCCAATAAAACCCATTACGCGTGGTACACTACGTACTAAATGCCAACTACTATCGTTCATGACCATTTGTACTAATACATAACCAGGAAAAAATTTACGCTCACTTTTACGACGTTGGCCACAACGTATTTCAACTACTTCTTCTGTTGGTACTATCACTTCACCAAATAATTGTTTTTGAGCATGTAATTTTATATGCTCACGGAGAGATTGTGCTACTCGTCCTTCTAAACCAGAAAAAGCTTGAACTACATACCAACGTTTTTGAAAATCTTCAGACATCTAGAACCTCAGGCTGGTAATTAATGATACCATATTAACTAGACAACTATCTAGTCCCCAAAGAATAAGTGACATAAATATAGTAACTATAGCTACTATCAAAGTAGTATAGAAAGTTTCTTGGCAAGTAGGCCAAATAACTTTACGTACTTCAGCACGTGCTTCATGCGAAAACATAATAATTAATTTGCCTTGCTCTGTCATTAAAGCAATAACACCTGCAAAAATAATCAGACAAAATACAGATAACATTCGTAGTATTATGTTTAAGTCTTGATAATAATTATTACCTACTATAGCTGTAATC
>NZ_NJPO01000172.1 GCF_002855795.1 Candidatus Palibaumannia cicadellinicola | reverse complement strand
ATTATTAACTACTTACTGCGTTCATACTAGTTAGATTAGGAGGTTAGGTAAGCAAGAAGCAAGCTATTACGGTTTTGTTTTGTGATTATTGATTGTGATATGAGGTTAAGTTATGCCGACCGGATTAAACCAAACCTAATCTAACTATTATTAACTACTTACTGCGTTCATACTAGGGCTCAAGACGGAGAAAATGTGCGCGATAATAAGCTAATTCTGTTACTGATTCGCGAATATCATCTAGAGCCTTATGGCTGTTTTTTTTCTTTATGCCTAGCATAATGTCTGGCCGCCATCTGCGAGCCAGCTCTGTTAAGGTACTAACATCTAGGTACCGGTAATGAAAATAAGATTCTAGCGCCGGCATGTAACGGTAGAGAAAGCGTCGATCTTGACCTATGCTATTACCGCAGATTGGTGATTTGCCAGCTGGTACCCACTCCTGTAAGAAAGTAAGCGTCAGTGCTACTGCTGTTTCTTCATTTAACGTACTATTACGAACTCTTTCCACCAATCCGCTAGCAGTATGGGTACGTATGTTCCATTTATCCATCAAAGTTAGTTGCGCTTCGGACTGATGGATGGCTAAAACAGGTCCTTCAGCTATGACGGTCAGATAAGCATCAGTAATAAGTGTGGCAATTTCAATTATACGATTGTGCTCAGGATCAAGACCAGTCATTTCTAGATCTATCCATATTAGGTTATTATCATTTACTGGCATAATTAGTGTGTCGCAAGATATTTTATAGCTGATCTGATAAAATATTTCTATTATATCCATATTCATCGCTACAGGCGATATATTCACAATAAGGTAGTTAGTAACAATTACTATTCAACTATTCAAAGGTTCGCGGAGTACCCAGTTAAGTCAGCGTACACGATACCATCGTCAAAGATATACCAGCAAAGTGAACGGAATCTAGGTTACCACAGAAGTTTGGCTAATACCGCTGGTGCATATCTTCGCGAATACCGTTTCAATCAAATAACTCTAGTATCGGTTAGCTACCACACGATGGCACC
>NZ_NJPO01000171.1 GCF_002855795.1 Candidatus Palibaumannia cicadellinicola | reverse complement strand
TTATAAAGCGGTATCTTTTTTTAATACTCTTAATATTAAGATAGTTGCACAAGTTACTGGTATAACAGATAATCCAGTTATTTCAGAAATAATAGGACCTGTTAAAGTAATGTTACAAGCATATAACGATAAAAATATAGATAAACTATATGTTGTCAGTAATAAATTTATAAATACTATATCTCAAATTCCACAAATATTACAAATATTACCTATTCCATCTGATAATCAAATAGATTTAAAAATGAAATACTGGGATTATTTATATGAACCAGACTCAAAGTTTTTATTAGATCTATTATTATCTCGTTATATAGAATCACAAATATATCAGAGCGTTGTTGAAAATATTGCTAGTGAACAAGCTGCCCGAATGGTAGCTATGAAAACAGCTACTGATAATGGTAGTAATATCATTCAAGAACTAAAAATTATTTATAATCAAGCTAGACAAAATAGTATTACTCAAGAACTAACTGAATTAGTTGCCGGAGCCGCAGCTATTTAAGTTAAAACTTTTTTACAAACAAACTAAAATAGTTAAGAGGATTTTAGATGATAACGGGAAATATTATCCAAGTTATCGGTGCCATTGTTGATGTTGAATTTCAACAAAATTTTGTTCCAAAAATATATAATGCACTTGAAGTTAAAAACGGTACTACAAAATTAATACTAGAAGTAGAACAACAACTCGGTGGTGGTGTAGTTCGATGCATAGCTATGGGTATTTCTGATGGTTTACGTAGAGGATTAAAAGTTATTGATTTAGGGCATACTATTGAAGTACCTGTAGGTAAATCTACCTTAGGACGTATTATGAACGTACTAGGTGAACCAATTGATATGAAAGGAGATATTGGTGAAACAGAACGGTGGTCT
The DNA here is from genome assembly GCF_002855795.1 of Candidatus Palibaumannia cicadellinicola. Classification (GTDB taxonomy): domain Bacteria; phylum Pseudomonadota; class Gammaproteobacteria; order Enterobacterales; family Enterobacteriaceae; genus Baumannia; species Baumannia cicadellinicola_C. Next base: position 1,553 of record NZ_NJPO01000171.1, on the reverse strand, counting down.
ATTCATCGTCTAGCCCCTAGCTATGAAGAATTAGCAATTTCTCAAGAAATTTTAGAAACAGGTATAAAAGTTATTGACTTAATGTGTCCTTTTGTAAAAGGTGGAAAAGTTGGCCTTTTTGGTGGTGCTGGGGTTGGTAAAACTGTCAATATGATGGAACTAATCCGTAATATTGCTATTGAACATGCAGGTTATTCAGTATTCACTGGCGTAGGTGAACGTACCCGTGAAGGAAATGATTTTTATCATGAAATGACTGATTCTAATGTGATTGATAAAGTTTCGCTTGTATATGGACAGATGAATGAGCCCCCAGGTAATCGTCTGCGAGTAGTACTTACAGGCTTAACTATAGCAGAAAAATTTCGTGATGAAGGCCGTGATGTTTTACTTTTTATAGATAATATTTATCGTTATACTTTAGCTGGGGCAGAAGTATCTGCTTTACTAGGTCGTATGCCATCAGCAGTTGGTTATCAACCAACACTAGCAGAAGAAATGGGAGTTCTACAAGAACGAATTACTTCTACTAAAACTGGTTCTATAACTTCAATACAAGCAGTTTATGTACCTGCCGATGATTTAACTGATCCTGCCCCAGCGACTACATTTGCTCATATTGATGCTACAGTAGTTCTTAGTCGTCAGATAGCTTCTTTAGGCATTTACCCAGCTATAGATCCTCTAGAATCTACTAGTCGTCAGTTAGATCCTTTAATAGTTGGTCAAGAACACTATGATGTAGCCCTTGGGGTACAATCTATTCTACAACGTTACCAAGAATTAAAAGATATAATCGCTATATTAGGTATAGATGAACTATCAGAAGATGATAAACTTGTTGTATCCCGCGCACGTAAAATTCAACGTTTTTTATCACAGCCATTTTTTGTAGCAGAAATTTTTACTGGCTTTCCTGGTAAGTATGTTTCTATGAAAGAAACAATTAGTAGTTTTAAAGATATTATGGTTGGTAAATATGATTTATTACCAGAACAAGCATTTTATATGGTAGGTTCGATTGAAGAAGCAGTAGTTAAAGCTAATCTACTATAGCTATTTTACGGATAACAATGATGTCATGAGTATTAAATATTTTCATTTAGATGTCGTAAGTGCTGAACAAAAAATATTTTCAGGTATCGTTGAAAAAATTCAAGTCACAGGTAGTGAAGGTGAATTAGGTATATTTCCTGGTCATGCTCCATTACTAACTCAAATTAAGCCTGGTATGATACGTATCGTTAACGAAACTGGTAAAGAAGAATATATTTACATATCAGGTGGTATACTTGAAGTTCAATTTCATAACGTAACTGTATTAGCTGATACAGCTATTAGAGGTGAAGAACTTGATGAAGCTAAAGCAATAGAATCACAACAAAAAGCAAAAGATTTTCTTAAAAATTTACATCATAATATCAACTATGCTCAGGCATCAGCGGAACTTGCTAAAGCTCTTGCTAAGTTACGGATTATTCAGTTAATGAAAAAGTAATCTCATTTATGTTTTAATCTGTTGTTATATAACTCATGATTTATTTAAGATAAAT
>NZ_NJPO01000170.1 GCF_002855795.1 Candidatus Palibaumannia cicadellinicola | reverse complement strand
TAGTTAGTTGATATATTAACTTAATTAAATAAAGCCAGCATAAATTATTTTTCATCATGAAAAAGCTTATAAACGCTCGCTTTATTATATTTTAATTGAAATAGGTGCGACGATGTAGTGCTTCAATACGTTTATCTAGCGGCGGATGAGACATAAAAAACTCGCTAAAGGATTTATTACGGCCGTTTATACAAAACGCCATCATGCTACTAGCTTCTTGTGGTTCGTAACTAGTTTTTAATCGTTGGAGTGCAGCAATCATCTTATCGCAACCGACTAACTTGGCTGAACCAGCATCAGCATGAAATTCACGGTAACGCGAAAACCATAAAACAATAATACTTGCTAGTACCCCAAATACTAATTCAAGTACTGTAGATACGGTAATATACACTAACTGATTGCCATTACTATTTTCTTCTTTACTATCAGATCCCATTATACCTGCTGCTAATTGCGCTATAAAACGGGAAATAAAAATAACAAAAGTATTAACTATCCCATTAATTAAAGTCATAGTAACCATATCACCATTTGCGATATGACTTATTTCATGAGCTATAACAGCCTCCGTTTCAGAGCGAGTCATGTTTTGCAATAGACCAGTACTTACTGCTACTAGTGACCTGTTACGACTCGCGCCTGTGGCGAAAGCATTAATGTCAGGTGCATTATAAATTGCTACTTCCGGCATAGCTATGCCCATATCTTGTGACTGACGGCGTATAATACTGAGCAACCAATTTTGTACTTCGTTATGTGGCTGTTTTATTAGTTCTCCACCGACCGAACGTAGTGCCATATATTTTGACATAAATAGTGAAATAAAGGCTCCACAAAAACCAAACATACTAGCCATAATCATTAACCCAGCTATGCTAGACGCTTGGATACCAGTAAAGTTCAATACAATACCGAAAACAATCATGACCGCTAAGTTAGTGAGTAAAAAAAGAGCAATACGTATCATACGAATATAATATTCCTCAAAAAGTTAATGTTGACAAAATAAAGTTAATTGATTAATGTTACGAACATTTTCAAGCATTAGAGTATTAGTATGCTATAACGCTCTAGTAAATGACTTGTCAATTACTTAATATT
>NZ_NJPO01000169.1 GCF_002855795.1 Candidatus Palibaumannia cicadellinicola | reverse complement strand
TACTTTAGCTCTTTTAGGTAATTGTTATTTACCTAGCGATGTTAAGCAGCAATAATTTTAAGAATACCGATTATCGCACAAAATAATTCCACAAAAACCGAGAATAACTTCTATGGTTGATACGTATTTTACTTTACAAGACGATGATGATAAATCAGGGTCTCACAACGTATCTAGCAAAATTACGCCACCTAAAAATATACCTATTAAATTAACATTCTTAATAATATTTGTTTTATTATTAATAATTATTAGTATTTATTACTGGTTTTATAATAGTTATTATGAAAGTACTAATGATGCTTATGTTACCGGAAATTTAATACAAATAACTCCGCAGTTAGTAGGCACCGTAACTCTAATTGTTGCTGATGACGGTGATTTTGTTAAACAAGGACAACTATTAGTTCAATTAGATTCCAGTGATACTATCGTTGAACAGGAAAACGCTGAAGCAAATTTAGCAAAAGTAGTACGTCAGGTATGCAGAATCTCTAGTAACGTAGAGAGTTATAAAAATAAAGTTGCTACACGTAAAATAGAGCTACAGCGTGCTCATGCTGATTATCAACGGAGCGCTAATCTAGCACGTAAAGGAATAATAACTTCGGAAGAATTATCTCATGCGTGGAGTATTTTTACTTCTGCTGAAACTTTACTAACATCAGCACAGCAACAATTAGAGACTCTCATAGTATTAGTAGATAATACTACTATCACTGCACATCCTGATGTAAAGAACGCTGCTGCTCATTTGCGTAGCGCTTATCTTCATAATCAACGTAGTAGCTTAGTTGCCCCTGTTAGTGGATATGTCGCTAAACGTTCAGTACAAATAGGTAGTTACGTAAAGCCAGGCGCAGCACTGATGGCTATTGTTTCACTAGATGATCTATGGATTGAAGCTAACTTTAAAGAAACGCAATTGTTATCAATGCGTATCGGACAACCAGTTGAGATAAAAACAGATTTATATGGAAATAAGGTAACCTACCATGGCAAAGTAGAAAGCTTAGGTATCGGTACTGGCAGTGTCTTCTCGTTGTTACCGGCACAAAATGCTAGTGGTAATTGGATAAAAATTATCCAACGTTTACCGGTTCGTATTCGTCTAGAACCAGATAATCTTGATCGTTATCCGCTACGTATAGGCTTATCTGCTAATGTAAAAGTAGATTTACATAATGATCAAGGACCGATGCTAGCACCATATTCTATGGATAAAATACGTTATATGACAGAGGTATATAATCATCAGTTACATAAAGCAGATAGCTTAGTAACAAAAATCATTTCTGATAACTGCGAAGATGCTCTTAGCCAAGGAAAGTTGCCATAAATTACTATGAGTAGTAATGACCAAAGCTTTCGTCCTAAAAGTATAGTACTAGCAACGATCGGTTTATCTTTAACTACTTTTATGCAAGTATTAGATACTACGATTGCCAATGTTGCATTACCGACGATTTCAGGAAACCTGGGGGTTTGTTCAGAACAAGGTACCTGGATTATTACTGCATTTGCGGTATCTAATGCTATCTCATTACCATTAACAGGCTGGATGGCGCGGCGTTTTGGAGAAATAAGACTTTTCTTAGTATCTTTATTTCTATTTATCATAACTTCTTTTTTATGCGGCATTGCGCAAAAGCTAATACAGCTTGTCATTTACCGTGCTTTGCAAGGTTTTTTTGCTGGACCGCTATACCCTATTTCGCAAACACTATTATTATCTATCTATCCAGCAATCAATCGGGGGATGGCGCTATCACTGCTCGCTATGGTTACCGTAGTAGCACCTATTGTAGGGCCATTAGCTGGGGGTTGGATTACTGATAATTATTCTTGGTCTTGGATTTTCTTTATCAATGTACCAACCGGTATTCTTGCTATAATTTTAGTTTTTGTACAACTAAAAAATCGCCCTGAAGAGAGTCAATATCAACCTATTGATTATGTAGGTTTATTATTACTAGTACTAGGAGTAACAATATTGCAAGTAGTACTAGATAAAGGTAACAATCTTGACTGGTTTGAATCAATTTTTATTACGATTGGTACGTTTATTGCCGTAATATCATTAACAGCATTAGTACTGTGGGAACTAAGTCATAAGTATCCTATTATAAATTTTCGTTTTTTTAAGGACCAAAATTTTTTAGTTGGTACGCTAACGTTAGTATTAGGCTATTCAAGTTTCTTTAGTATTAACTTAATTTTACCGCAGTGGTTACAAAATCAGCTCGAATATACTTCTCTTTGGGCCGGACTAGCAACAGCCCCTATTGGTATTTTTCCGCTTTTTATCTCACCGCTAATTGGACGCTATGGACAAAAATTAGATTTAAGATTATTAGCAGGGTGTTCATTTTTGGTTATAGGTGTTTCTTGTTTTATGAGATCTTTTTTTACCATTCAAATCGATTATTATCATATTGCTATGATTCAATGTTTTATGGGCATCGGAGTTGCGCTATTTTTTATGCCTATAACAAATATTTTATTATCAAATTTACCACAGAAAGATATCGCTGATGGTTCCGGTCTAGCAACTTTTCTACGTGTGCTAGGAAGTAGTTTTGCGGCTTCTCTTACTAACTTATTTTGGCAACAACGAAACATTTTCTACCATGCGCAGTTGACTGAGAATATTACTTCTTACAATCCTACGATGCAGTTTTATATAAATCAGTTAGACAATAGTAAAAATATCCTTATGGCACAGTTAGAAAAGATTATCGAACGTCAATCTGCTATGCTTTCTACTATAGATTATTTTACCTTACTAGGTTGGCTTTTCTTTTTTCTGATTTTAGTTATTATGTTTGCGAAACCGCCGTTTATTTATACATCTAATAAATAATCAAATAAATATACAATACGAATTGTAAATATCAATTTAACCTTGAGAAAGGTGTAGGTCGTGCAGGATTCGAACCTGCGACCAATTGATTAAAAGTCAACTGCTCTACCAACTGAGCTAACGACCCATTTTATTACGAATATGATATGGATATGGTAGGTGATGACGGGTTTGAACCGCCGACCCCCTCCTTGTAAGGGAGGTGCTCTTCCAACTGAGCTAATCACCTATAGTTTACAGGAGTCTATATATACTTGCATTATAAGAAACAACTCAAATGAGTCAATGATTTTTATCATGATAATTTGATTTGTTTTAACATTATCTAATCAGATAGATTAAAAGGACATGTAATTCATGAAAATAAAAACACGTTTTGCTCCAAGTCCAACAGGCTATCTCCACATTGGGGGTGCGCGTACTGCATTCTATTCTTGGCTATTTGCGCGTAATCAAGGCGGTGAGTTTATATTACGTATAGAAGATACTGACCTAGAGCGTTCAACCCCACAGGCAATTGATGCTATCATAGATAGCTTAAAATGGCTAAAGATAGACTGGGATCAGGGCCCATATTTTCAAACTAAACGCTTTGCTCGCTATAACTCACTTATTAATCATATGCTAGAGAATGGTTGTGCTTATAAATGTTATTGCTCAAAAAAGCGACTAGATAAACTACGCAAAGACCAGATTACTAATGGCCAAAAACCACGTTATGATGGACATTGTCGTAATAGTTATCAAAACAATATTTCTGACCAGCCTTGCGTAATACGTTTTCGTAATCCACAAGAAGGTTCTGTTATATTTAACGATTTAATTCGTGGTACTATAAAATATAGTAATAAAGAATTAGATGATCTAATCATCCGGCGTACCGAAGGTACACCTACTTATAATTTTTGTGTTGTAGTCGACGACTTCGACATGAAAATAACTCACGTAATTCGTGGTGAAGATCATATTAATAATACCCCACGCCAAATTAACATCCTAAAAGCTTTAGGTGCACCGATACCAGAATATGCTCATTTATCAATGATTATGGGTAATGACGGTAAAAACCTTTCGAAACGGCATGGGGCAGTAGGAGTCATGCAATATCGTGACGAGGGGTTTCTCCCAGAAGCTTTACTGAATTATTTAGTACGTTTAGGTTGGTCTTATGGTAATCAGGAAGTTTTTTCCTTAGATGAAATGAAAAAACTATTTAGTATCGAAGCCGTCAGCAAATCAGCTAGCTCATTGGATAGTAAAAAGTTACTTTGGTATAATCATTTTTATATACAAACATTATCAATAGACTATATAACAACCAATTTATTATGGCATATGAAACGTCAGGGGATCGATATGTGTATTGATCCTCCACTAAAAGATTTAGTGAAGCTCTTTCGGGGACGTTGCAAAACGATAAAAGAAATGGCTACTAGTTGCCATTATTTTTATCAAGATTTTAGCATATTTGACACGAAAGCAGCAAACAATTATTTACTACCAGGAGCAACTATACCACTACAGAGAGTACGAGAGAAGCTAGAAGCTCTGAATAATTGGACAAAAGAATCGGTGCATAATGCTATTTATCAAACAGCGGAAGAATTAGAAGTAAAAATAGAACAAGTTACTATGCCATTACGTGTAGCAGTTACTGGTGTAAGCCAGTCTCCTACGCTTGACGTAACTATTCAAGCTATAGGTAAATTACGTTCTTTAAAACGTATTGATATGGCACTAAATTTTATTGCTAAATCTCTAAAATAGAGATAGTCAAAGCTAAAGTATTTTAGTGATTGACATATGTTATGATAATATATATTATATATTGATATTATAGTATTATAGGGGCTATAGCTCAGATGGAAGAGTACTTGCATGGCATGCAAGAGGTCAGCGGTTCAATCCCGCTTAGCTCCACCATTTTGACTTACTTAGTATAAGTCAATTGACTTTGACATGTGATATTGCAACAACCAGAGTATTTTTGAGCACAATTCGAACATTGAATAAAGAGACGATGACAACTTTGGTTACGGCAATTAGTGTGATGATCACAAGATTTATTACACTGATGGCAATATGCAATAACTTCAGAAGTAATACGTTCACCTAAACGTTCGTCAAAAACAAAATTTTTTCCAATAAATTTAAGCGGTAATCCTAGCTCTCTAACGCGATTAGTATATCTAATAATACCCCCTTCTATATGGTAGATATTTTTAAAACCATGATGTAACATCCATGCACTAGCTTTTTCACAGCGTATACCGCCCGTACAGTACATTACTATACTTTTATTTTTATTATGTTGTAACATGTTCACAACCATTGACAGTTGTTCGCGGAAGGTCCGAGATGGAATTTCGATAGCTTGCTTAAAATGACCAACTTCATATTCATAGTGATTACGCATATCTACAAATAGTACATCAGGATTATCTGCCATGAGGTTTACTTCTTCAGCCGTTAAATAACGTCCTACATTCAAATGATTAAAATCAGGATCTTGTATTCCATCTGCTACAATACGCTCCCGTACCTTTATACGCAGAACCCAGAAAGATTTACCGTTATTATCCAGCGATATATTAAGCCGTAATTGATCTAACTGTGGGTGAATAGTATATAGTACTGTACGGAAAGCATCAAAATTGCTTTGCAGTACACTAATTTGTCCATTAATGCCTTCAGTAGCAATATAAACACGACCAAAAATATGTAAATGGTGTAATTGATGATAAAGAGAATCACGAAAACTACGAGGATCTGGGATAACAAAATATTTATAAAAAGAAACCGTAGTACGCGGTTCTGTTTCAGTTAGTATATTTGCTCGTAATATTTTACGCGAAATTTTATTATGTAATACTGCCATCAATTTGTTCTCTTATATCTGATATATCTTAAATAAAGAGGTTATGTTTCAAGTAGGAACCATTTTGTTATGATACAGCCATATTTTATTAATTTGCCTTACCAGCCAGATGCCGTACTAGATATTTTCACACCATTATCGATTCAATCTTGGTCTATGTTACTACACTCTAGTGAGAGTAACTATTCAGATAGCTGTTTTTCTATTCTTGTTGCTAATCCTATTGTTACGCTGGTCACTCAAAAAGGTATGACGAAAATTTGTAAAGGTACAAACTGCGAGTTTAGTGACAAAGATCCTTTTATGTTGGTGGAACAACAGTTAGAAAAAGAAAACATGAGTCTTACGATCCAGACGAATAAACAGTTTCCTTTTCAAGGCGGAGCCCTAGGTTTATTTAGCTACGATCTAGCACGGTACATTGAAAACTTACCAAATTTAGCACAACGTGATTTACATATACCAGATATGGCAGTAGGCCTTTATTGTTGGGCAATTATTGCAGATCATCATAGGTGTAAATTAACACTTATTAGTCATACAGATCCAGCAACTATTTTAGCTAATTTAATTGATACAGCACCGAAACCTACTGCTAGGTTTCGTCTTCACAGCCAATGGCAAGCGAATATGACTCGTGCTCATTATGGAAAACAATTCCGCCGGATACAACAACATTTGCAAGCAGGAGACTGTTATCAAGTTTGCTTTTCCCAAAGATTCAGCGCTACATACAGCGGTGATGAATGGTCTGTTTTCCGGTATTTACTAGCATATAACCGCGCTCCTTTTTCAGCTTTTATTCGTCTTCCGGATCAAGCTACTATACTTAGCTTATCTCCAGAACGATTTTTAAGACTACGTGGTGACGTAATTGAATCTTCTCCAATAAAAGGTACCCTACCAAGACCTAGTATTGTCAATGCATCTATCGATAGATTGCAGGCTACACGTCTGGCAACTTCTGTGAAGAATCGTGCTGAAAATATTATGATTGTTGATTTATTGCGTAATGATATCGGCCGAGTTGCTTTACCCGGTAGCGTACGGGTACCATTACTTTTTGCTATTGAGACTTTTCCAGCAGTATATCATATGATCAGCACTATTACTGCTCAATTATCTCCACATTATTCCGCTTGCGATTTATTACGTGCGTGCTTTCCGGGTGGATCTATTGTTGGTGCGCCTAAAGTCCGAGCCATGACAATTATTGAACAACTAGAACCACACTGCCGTAGCGCCTGGTCCGGTAGTATAGGTTATTTGAGTTGTTGTGGTACAATGGATATGAATATTGCTATCCGAACTTTAATAATCGACGAAAATAAAATTTACTGTTCAGTAGGAGGTGGTATAGTCGCCGACAGTAATGAAGAAACTGAATATCAAGAGACGCTTGCCAAAGTAGCAACACTACTGCCATTACTAGAGCAGTTTAAAGCATAATCAAGCTATGCTAGCAAACATCTGATGCTGAGATTAAAACTAAAAACATCATGTTATATTACTATTATAATGAAGTTACAATACTTGATTTACTTGTGTCTTTGTAATGTGGTGCCAGACGTTCAATCCATACCTGCTCAATACGATATTCTATCATTTGTCTAATGGTAAAACGCCATTGGTTTATTACTAGTACTTTTCCTTCTACTGGCATCTTCTCACATTGAGACATTAACAATCCAGCCAAAGAGACGATATTACTACAGTCACGTACCAAATCTTTAGTGTTTAGTACCTTCTGCAAAGTACGAATATTTGTACTACCTTTAGCAAGCCATCCCTTATCGCTCACTTTAATTTCTAATGTTTCTTCTTGATCCTCATCCGTTAATTTACCAGCAATTGCTTCTAATATATCTAGCGGTGTTACTATTCCCTGAATAACGCCTAACTCATTAGAAACTATCACTAAACTTCCTTTAGCACGGCGTAGTTCTTTTAAACAGTTTAAAATATCTAGAGTATCTGGTACAACAATCGCCGGATTTACTGCTTCGTAAGTCTTCATTGGTTCGCCGCTGGCGATAGATATCATACAATCTTTAGCCCGGACTATGCCTATCAAATGATCTAGTTCACCATAACATAGTGGTAACATATTATGCGATGTATTCATTAGCTTTAATCTGATTTCTTCTACTGGGAGCTGACTGTTTAACCAGAAAATTTTATCCCGTGGAGTCATTATGCTACGTAGGTTTCTTGAGGCAAGCGATAGAACCCCGGTTATCATATAGCATTCTTTTTCAGCAAAATTAGCCGAATTGAGTGAGGCTAAATAATTACTATTACGTTTATTTATTAGTAGCATAATAGCCTCTGAGGTACGATCAAGCAGAGGTTTGCTAGACTGATGTTTCATCAAATTACGCCAAGCAATCTGATTAAAAATCTCAATCATTATTGAGAATGCAATTGCCGCATATAGATATTTTTTATTCACATGAAATCCTAATCCTTCTGCAATTAAACTCAGGCTAATTATCAGCAAAAAACTTAAACAGAGCACGACTACAGTATGATTGGTATTTACAAAACGTGTTAATAAATTTGAAATAAATATCATTATAAGCATAGCTATTACTATAGCAGTAATAGTTATAGTAAAATTATTTACTATGCCTACTGCTGTCATAATAGAATCTAGAGAAAAAACCGCATCAAGAACTACAATCTGTACGACAATAGCACAAAAATTAGCATAGCCACGGCTAGCGCTACTATGATGCTCTTTATTTTCTAAGCGTTCATGGAGTTCAGTAGTAGCTTTAAATAATAAAAAAAAACCACCGAGCAGTAAAATGAGGTCGCGACCGGAAAAAGATAAAGACATTATACGGAATAAAGGCCAGGTAAGGGTAACAATCCATGAGATAAAAGAAAGCAGCACTAGACGAATTACTAGTGCGAGAACCAGCCCAATAATACGAGCGCGATCTCGTTTTGTCGGCGATAATTTATCTGCCAGAACAGCTACAAAAACAAGATTATCGATACCTAAAATGATTTCTAGCATTACCAGGGTCAGTAATCCAATCCAAATTGAGGGGTCTATTAGCAATTCTATCACGGGAAAGACTCCATTCCATAAGCCTTAAACATAAGTGAGTGCAGGCAATAAATTTTTGCAGTTGCAGGTGATTAGGGTAAATCAGCATTTGTTTACTAACAAGCAGAGACTATCTACTAGCTAAGTAGCTCAGAGGTAAATACTTGTTATAAGTCGGATCGAATATTGATTCTATATTTAAGTACATGATGCTAGTTAGATGATATGATTC
>NZ_NJPO01000168.1 GCF_002855795.1 Candidatus Palibaumannia cicadellinicola | reverse complement strand
CATTACCCCTGCGCACTCAGACAGATCTTGATCTCATCAGGCGTTTTATTTCCTCATTACCTTTCTCGCTCACAGTTGCCCAGCAGCGAGTAGTAGAAGAGATTAATCAAGATTTAGCACGTAATATTCCTATGAGACGACTAGTACAAGGAGATGTAGGTTCTGGTAAAACATTAGTAGCAGCGTTAGCTGCGCTACGCGCTATAAGTTATGGCCATCAAGTAGCACTAATGACGCCAACCGAACTACTAGCTGAACAACATGCAGAAAATTTCCTAGATTGGTTTCCACCATTAGGCATTCAGGTCAGTTGGCTTACCGGCAAAACAAAAAGAAAAATTCGTCAGTCGCAACCACAAGGTATCGCATCGGGCCGTATAGCAATGATAGTTGGTACTCACGCTATTTTTCAAAAGCAGGTACAATTTGCTAAACTATCGCTAGTGATTATCGATGAACAGCACCGCTTCGGTGTAGATCAGCGGTTAACTTTATGGGAAAAAGGGATTAAAAATGGCATTCAACCGCACCAGCTAATTATGACTGCTACGCCTATCCCCCGAACACTAGCTATGACTGCTTATGTTGATTTACAGATATCAAGAATCGATGAACTACCGCCAGGACGCACACCGGTAACTACGATTGCCATTGCTGATACTCGTCGTACTGAAATTATCCAACGTATTAAACAAGCTTGTTTGCAAGAAAAGCGTCAAGTCTATTGGGTCTGTACTATTATTGATAAATCTGAGCTGCTGAAGGTACAGTCGGTAAAAACAACTTGGGAAGAATTACGAAGAGCTCTACCTGAACTACAGATTGGTTTAGTGCATGGACGGATGAAAACACAGGAAAAGCAACGGCTTATGCAGGCATTTAAGGCTGGAGAGGTACAATTACTAGTTGCAACAACGGTAATAGAATTAGGAATGGATATCCCTAACGCTAGCCTAATGATTATCGAAAATTCAGAGCGGCTCGGCCTAGCGCAATTACATCAGTTACGCGGGCGAGTGGGACGTGGTACGGTCGCGTCTCATTGCGTGTTACTATATAAGTCACCCCTCAGTAAAACCGCTCAGCTACGAATTAATATACTACGATATAGTAACGATGGGTCCGCTATTGCTCAACGTGATCTAGATATTCGTGGCCCCGGTGAATTCCTAGGTACTCGTCAAACTGGCAATGCTAAATTTCGGATAGCAGATCTATCACGAGATCAAGCAATGATCTCAGAAGTACAGCTACTAGTACATTATATTTATCAAAACTATCCTGAAATAACCCAAGCGTTAATTCAACGCTGGATGCCAAAACGCGTTAGTTATCGTTATACACATGCTTGAAGTTGCAATGCATACATTCAATTTT
>NZ_NJPO01000167.1 GCF_002855795.1 Candidatus Palibaumannia cicadellinicola | reverse complement strand
TATTTTCTATGCTACCACCACTTCCTATCCGCCGCGCTTTACTTAGTGTGTCGGACAAAACTCATCTGTTAGAATTCGCACAATCATTATCCCACTACGGGGTGAAGCTACTATCTACTGGTGGAACTGCGCGCCTGTTGGTCCAAGCGGGACTGCAGGTAACAGAAGTTTCCGATTACACCGGTTTTCCGGAAATGATGGACGGGCGAGTAAAAACATTGCATCCAAAAGTACATGGTGGCATCCTAGCCCGCCGTAATATCGATGATACGATCATGCATCAGCATGGTATAGAACCTATTGACATGGTCGTAGTAAACCTCTATCCCTTCGCCGAAACAGTTGCGTGCGCAACATGTAACCATGAAGAAGCTGTGGAAAAAATAGACATTGGTGGTACAACCCTTTTGCGCTCCGCTGCTAAAAACTATATGAATGTTGCAATAATAGTAAATATTAAAGATTATGTTGCGATTATTGCAGAAATGAATAGTAATCAGGGCGCTCTTACCCTAGAAACACGCTTTAATCTCGCAATTAAGGCGTTTGAACACACAGCAGCCTACGATTGTCAGATCGCTAACTATTTTGGGCGCCAAGTACAGGCTTATTATAGCGATAGCTGTAAACCGTCCGGTCAGTTCCCGCGTACCTTAAATCTAAACTTTATTAAGAAACAAGATATGCGTTATGGTGAAAACAGTCATCAGTTAGCAGCATTCTATATTGATACTGGGCGTCAATATGTATCAGTAGCTACCGCACAACAGTGGCAAGGCAAAGCCCTTTCCTATAATAATATAGCAGATACTGACGTGGCGTTAGAGTGTGTGAGAGAGTTTAGTGAACCAGCATGTGTCATCGTTAAACACGTTAATCCATGCAGTGTTGCTACAGGAGAAACTATTTTAGCAGCATATAAACGTGCTTATCAAACCGATCCTACTTCAGCTTTCGGCGGCGTTATCGCTTTTAATCAGTTACTAGACGCTAGTACGGCCAGAGAGATTATTCTCAGCCAGTTCGTGGAAGTTATTATCGCACCAACGGTCGATAAAGATGCTCTGGCAATACTGGGAACCAAAAAGAATGTGCGAATTTTGACGAGCGGCCAATGGAATGAGCAGGTACCTAGTCTCGATTTTAAACGAGTAAACGGCGGGCTACTAGTACAAGAACGAGATTTGAGCATGGTTAAACCCCAGGATTTACTTGTAGTAAGTAAACGTCAGCCGACGAAGTCGGAGATACGTGATGCGCTGTTTTGCTGGAAAGTCGCAAAATTCGTCAAATCAAACGCTATCGTTTATGCGAAAGATAACCGAACTATCGGTATTGGCGCTGGCCAGATGAGTCGCGTTTACTCTGCCAAAATTGCGGGCATCAAAGCTGCGGAAGAAGGTTTAGATGTACGTGGATCAACCATGGCTTCTGATGCTTTTTTTCCATTTCGCGATGGGATTGACTCTGCGGCGGCAGTTGGTATTAGTTGTGTTATTCAGCCTGGTGGATCTATTAGAGATCAAGAAGTAATCACTGCTGCCAATGAGCATGGTATTGCTATGATTTTTACTCATATACGTCATTTTCGCCACTAAACATAGGAGCTAACTCATAAATATATTAATTATTGGTAACGGTGGACGTGAACATGCCTTGGCATGGAAAGCAGCGAGCTCTCCTTTAGCAGAAAAAATATTCGTAGCTCCTGGTAACGCTGGCACCGCTCTTGAGCAGTCAATAACAAATATTAATATCGCAGCTACCGATATTCCAGCGCTGGTGGCTTTTGCTAAACAGCAAAATATAGGTTTAACTATAGTAGGTCCGGAAGTTTCGCTAGTAAAAGGTATCGTGGATGTTTTTAATGCTGCTGGGCTACGGGTGTTCGGCCCAACCCAAGCAGCGGCACAGTTAGAAGGTTCTAAGACTTTCACTAAAGAGTTTTTAGCTCGCCATCATATTCCCACTGGTTTTTACCAGAATTTTACCGAAATAGGGCCAGCTATAAATTATGTGCAGCAGCAAGGAGTGCCTATTGTAATTAAGGCGGACGGATTAGCCGCTGGCAAGGGAGTGATAGTAGCTATAACCTTAGCTGAAGCAGAATCCGCTATTAAGGATATACTAGTTAGTAAAATGTTTGGCGAAGCTGGCCATCGCATTGTCATTGAAGAATTCCTCCGTGGTGAAGAGGTAAGTTTTATCGTTATGGTGGATGGCAAACATGTTTTACCGATGGCGACGAGCCAAGATTATAAGCGAGTAGGTGATGGAGATACCGGCCTTAATACTGGCGGGATGGGAGCCTATTCCCCGGCGCCGGTAGTTACTAATCAATTGTATAATCAAATATTAGATCAGATAATCTTGCCGACAGTAAAAGGCATGGCATGGGAAGATAATCCCTATACTGGTTTTCTTTATGCCGGCTTAATGATTACACCAGAGGGCCAGCCGAAAGTTCTGGAGTTTAATTGCCGTTTGGGAGATCCGGAAACCCAGACCATAATGTTTCGTATGCGCTCCGACTTGGTAGCGCATTGTCTAGCGGCAACCGAAGGTTGTTTAGATCAAGAGATATCAGAGTGGGACGAAAGATGTGCCTTAAGCGTGGTACTAGCATCAGGTGGTTATCCTGGCGATTACCGCATTGGTTATGAAATTAGTGGCTTGCCGACAAAAGATAGCAATGAAGAGAAAGTGTTCCATGCTGGAACATGTCTGGAGCAAGGTAAGATTTTGACACAGAGCGGTAGAGTTTTGTGCGTTACCGCGCTAGGCTATAAAATAGCAGAAGCGCAAGCACGTGTTTACCAAGTAGTCGACTCAATACATTGGCAGAATAGTTTTTACCGGCGCGATATCGGTTATAGGGTAGGGGTATTGCCTGCAAAGCTTAGTAAAACTTAAACTAGCTCAAATCAAGCTCTATCGTCCTAAAGAGAGGAGAGATTTTCTCCTCTACTTTAACGGTGCATACATACTACGTTGACTTTACTGCTTCTTTTAATGCTTTACCAGACATAAATGCCGGCACGTTAACAGCAGCTATTTTTATTTCTTTACCAGTCTGTGGATTACGGCCAATGCGCTCGCTACGATGATTAATTTTGAAAGTACCGAAACCAACCAATTGTACGGCATCACCCTCTTTCAGAGACTTAGTAATTGCTGCCAAGGTTGATTCCAGTGCTAATTTAGCCTGTGCTTTGGAGAGATCAGCTTTATCCGCAATTACATCAATTAGTTGAGTTTTATTCATATATTATCCTTATAGTGTTTTTAGCGCTTGCTAAGCATCGAGTGCTACGTATTTTGACGTCTATCAAATGTAGACCAGACAGGAGATCATGTGAAGTCTTATAGCAAAGTCAAAGAACAGTTGAAGAAAAGAAGTAGAACTTTCTATCTCTTCTATATTACTCTATTACTCTGTAGTGTTTATAGATCACTCAATTGAAAGTAAAATCAGGATAATTAGCTCTTAGCTCATAAGAGT
>NZ_NJPO01000166.1 GCF_002855795.1 Candidatus Palibaumannia cicadellinicola | reverse complement strand
TCTGGTTTATTTAATTCTATGAATGAATTAGATTACGTAGATGATAGAAATCATTTTGATGTTATTTAATTTAAAAGCCTTGGATAGAGTATAATGTCTACTTGTTTACTTAGAGCATAGCTATCAGTTACCATCATAGGTCTTTGTTATGTTAATAAATATACTATTTTTACTATGACACAAGTAGCGCAAAAAATATTAGTGACCTGTGCGTTACCTTACGCTAATGGTTCTATCCATCTCGGCCATATGCTAGAGCATATTCAAGCTGATATTTGGGTACGTTATCAGCGGCTACGCGGTAAGCAAGTTTATTTTATTTGTGCCGATGACGCTCATGGTACGCCAATTATGCTTAAAGCGAAGCAGTTAGGTGTGACGCCGGAAGCTATGATTCATAAAATAAACCAAGAGCATCAGATAGATTTGACTAAGTTTGGAATTAGCTACGATAACTATCACTCAACTCATAGCGATGAGAATCACGAATTATCTATTATTATCTATAACCGGCTGAAAGAAAACGGCTTTATTAAAAAACGTACTATTTTTCAGCTATATGATCCAAAGCATGGTATGTTTTTACCTGATCGTTTCGTTAAAGGCAGCTGTCCAAAATGTAAGTCGCCAGATCAGTATGGTGATAACTGCGAACTTTGTGGTGCCACTTATAATTCTACTGACCTTATCAATCCCAAGTCAACATTATCTGGGGTAACACCAGTTACGTCAGAGTCAGAGCATTTGTTCTTTGATTTGCCTGCTTTTAGCGAAATGCTACGCGCATGGACCCGTTCCGGCTCTTTGCAAGAGCAGGTAGCCAACAAAATGCAAGAATGGTTTAATCTAGGTTTGCAACAATGGGACATTTCCCGCGATGCACCTTACTTCGGTTTTCAAGTGCCAGATGCACCAGGTAAATATTTCTATGTTTGGCTAGATGCGCCTATTGGCTATATGAGCGCATTTAAAAATATGAGCTATAAACGCAAGGATGTTCTTTTCGATGAGTTTTGGCATGTTGATTCTAAAGCTGACTTGTATCATTTTATCGGTAAAGACATTGCGTATTTTCACGCTATTTTCTGGCCAGCTATGCTAGAAGGCAGTAATTTTCGGAAACCTACTAATTTATTCGTCCATGGTTATGTAACGGTAAACGGTGCAAAAATGTCGAAATCACGTGGCACCTTTATCAAGGCTAGTACTTATTTAGCTCATTTCGATGCTGGTTACCTGCGTTATTACTATGCTACCAAACTATCGTCCAGGATTGATGATATAGATCTTAACTTAGAAGATTTTATTAATAGAGTTAATGCTGATATTGTTAATAAAGTGATAAACCTAGCTTCACGAAATGCCGGCTTTATCACGAGATGTTTTGATAGTAAGCTTTCTGCTACACTCGCAGATCCGCTTCTATATAATACTTTTGTTACCGCCTCAGTATCGATTGGGGAAGCGTTTAACACCCGCGAAACTAGCCGTGCGATTCGTGAAATTATGGTGCTAGCAGATCGAGCTAACTGCTATGTAAATGAACAAGAGCCGTGGGTAGTCGCTAGGCAGAAGTGTCGTCAGCAAGATCTGCATGATATTTGCTCTATGGGTATGAATTTATTTCGTTTGCTTATGATTTATCTGCAGCCAGTCTTACCGACTCTAGCGCTGCAATCAGAGCAATTTTTAAATACACAGCTTAATTGGGAATCTATTCCCGTACCGCTGACTAATCATAAGATTAATGAATTTCAAACCTTACTCAGGCGTATAACAAACAGTCAGGTCAAAGCCATGATGAATGATGCACAACAATAAGTTGTTTGTAAATTGGTTATTTTATTTTTGTATATACTTAAATCGCTGCATTAGCTTATCAGCCATTCGGTATGAAAGATACCATCCTTATCAGTACGTTTATAAGTATGTGCGCCAAAGTAATCACGCTGTGCTTGAATCAAGTTTGCTGGTAGCATGAGCGAACGGTAGCTATCGTAGTAGGTGATAGCTGCAGATAAAGTGGGGACTGGAATACCATGCTGAATAGCATGTACTACTACGTTACGTAGTGCCTGCTGATAGTTATCGGTGATAGATTTAAAATAAGGCGACAGTAAAATATTAGCAATTAAAGCGTCCTCGGCGTAGGCATCAGTGATATTCTGCAATAACTGGGCACGAATGATACATCCTGAGCGAAATATTTTCGCTATTTCACCATAATTCAGATTCCAGTGGTATTTTGCTGAAGCCGCTTTGAGCTGCGAGAAACCCTGAGCATAAGATATTATTTTGCCAAGATAGAGTGCACGCCGCACATTTTCAATGAACGCTGCTTTATCACCGCTGAAGTTTGTTATATTAGTATTAGGCCCGGTGAGTACTTTACAAGCTGTAACCCGCTGTTGTTTTAACGACGATAAGTAGCGAGCGAAGACCGCTGCGGTAATCAGGTTCAGCGGTTCTCCTAGATCTAACGCACTCTGGCTAGTCCACTTACCTGTTCCTTTGTTGTCAGCTTTGTCACAAATAACATCGATTAGGTAGTTACCTTCTTTGTCTTGTTTGGTCAAAATATCTTGAGTAATGCCAATAAGATAACTGTTTAGCTCGCCTTCGTTCCACTCTTTGAAGATACTGGCTAGTTCATTATTATTTATACCTAGTACGTTTTTCAGTAACGCATAGGTTTCTGCGATAAGTTGCATATCACCATATTCAATGCCGTTGTGTACCATTTTAACGTAGTGACCAGCACCGTCAGGACCAATATAGGTAACGCATGCCTCGCCATTAGCGCGTGCTGCAATGGTCTCCAGAATTGGAAATATGAGATCATAAGCGTGTTTATCACCTCCAGGCATAATGGAAGGACCTTTAAGCGCGCCTTCTTCACCGCCTGAAATACCTGTACCTATGAAGTAAAAACCATCTTTTAATAGTTCTTGATTGCGACGTATAGTATCTTGATAAAAAGTATTGCCACCATCAATAATAATATCTCCTTTATCCAGGAAATATTTAAGCAAATTAATCGTTTGATCTGTTGCTTCTCCTGCCTTCACCATTAACAAAATACGACGTGGTTTTTCCAGTGAATTGACAAAGTCTTCTACTGAGTAATAAGGCACTAGCTTTCTCCTAGAGTGTTCAGCGATAACCTTGTCGGTTTTTTCACGTGACCTGTTAAAAATAGATACACGATAACCGTGTTTTTCCATATTAAGCGCTAAATTGCGCCCCATTACCGCCATACCAACTATACCTATCTGTTGTGTGGGCATTAAGGAACTCCTATGTGATTAAAACTATTATGGTGTTATAGCATACGATGTTAAGTTAACATGGTAACAATTTATTAGTTGCAGAAAGGTGACGTTCGCGTAGTTTAGCGATTACTTTACTGAAATCTAGAGTTTGATCTAATAACAGAACCAGGAGATGATAAACGAGATCAGCAGCTTCGTTAATAAGTTCTTCCTGATCTTGGACTGTCCCAGCTAGCGCTGTTTCTAGACCCTCTTCGCCTACTTTCTGGGCAATGCGCTTAGTGCTACTACTATATAATCTGGCAGTATAAGAGCTTTTCGGATCTGCGATCTTACGTTCTCTGAGCAATATTTCTAAATGATAAAGAAAACCCCAATCACTAACCGCAGGATGGAAACAGCTACGAGCTCCGTTATGGCAAGTGGGGCCTAGCGGATAAGCTAGAATAAGTAGCGTGTCGTTATCGCAGTCTGGATGTAGACTGATAACTTGCAAAACATTACCTGAACTTTCTCCTTTAGTCCATAGACGTTGCTTGCTACGTGAGTAAAAGGTCACATGACCAGTTTGTTCTGTTACTTTCAAAGCATCAGTATTCATATATCCCATCATGAGCACTTCACCAGATACTGAATGCTGAATAATAGCTGGCATTATGCCGTTCGTTTTCTGCCAATTGAGTCCCTGTGGTTGTTTTTCAGTTAACATAATCGTATTTCTACTCCTTCACGTGCGAGAAATTGTTTTAATTCATTAATCTTAATTATCTGTTTATGAAACACTGAAGCCGCAAGCGCGCCGTCTACTTCAGCATCAATGAATGCTTCTAGGAAGTGCTGCATCGTTCCGGCACCACCAGAAGCAATCAAAGGTACCCGACATTTTTTTCGTACCTGCTGTAACTGCCGTAAGTCATAACCTTTACATACGCCATCCTGATTCATCATGTTCAATACTATTTCACCGGCGCCACGTCTCTGAACTTCTTCTACCCAATCTAATGTTTGCCAGGTCGTAACTTGTATACGGTTTTCATCACCGGTATATTGATTGACTTGATACTGATCAAGTATAACGTCATACCAGGTATCAATGCTGACTACGATACATTGAACGCCAAAGCGATCCGCTAACTTACTTATTAGATATGGATCTGCTAGTGCAGGAGAATTAACTGATATTTTATCTGCACCAAAAGATATTACCTCAGCTGCCTGCTCGACACTTTGAATACCACCAGCGACACAGAAAGGGATATCAATTATTTCAGCAACACGAGCGATCCAGCTTTTATCCACGACTCTACCATCGGATGAGGCAGTAATATCATAAAATACTAGTTCGTCTGCGCCTTCTTCGGCATAGCGATGAGCGAGTGGTACTATATCACCGATGATTTGATGATGGCGAAACTGCATACCTTTAATCACTTGCCCATTATGTACATCGAGACAAGGGATTATCCGTTTTGCCAGCATGCGATAGCCTCCGCAACAGTAAATTTATCTTCTAATAATGCACGCCCTATGATCACACCTTTTACCCCACTAGGACGTAGCTTAGCTATGTCCTTCAAGCTGCCTATTCCGCCTGAGGATTGAAATGCAATGCTAGGCCAGTCGCTACATAGCGACTGATATAATTCAATATTCATGCCAGACAGCGTGCCATCACGTGAAATATCCGTACACAGAATATTCTTTAGTCCGACCCGCTGACTGTATTGATTAATTACTTGTTCAAGCATCACGCCAGAGTTCTCCATCCAGCCATTTATTGCCACCCATCGTTTGCCATCTACATCTATGCGTACATCTAGCGCAAGCACTAAAGCATCGGGTCCAAAGCGTTTGAACCACTGCTGCACTTCCTGCGGTTTTTTGACCGCTATAGAGCCTATAACTACGCGATTAGCACCAGCTTTGAGCAGAGCTTCTACATCCGCTGCACTACGAATACCGCCGCCAATTTGCACCTGTGCCGGGGCGCAGTCAGCTAGTAGGCTAGTAAGAAGCTTATTCTGGCGTGCTAAGGGATTACGTGCACCGTTTAAATCGACTAAATGCAGCACTTCTGCGCCATCACGTAAGTAATCATGAATGCGAAGCTGCGGATTGTTACCATAGCTACGTTGCTGCTGATAGTCGCCCTGATGCAGTCGTACTACAGTGCCGTCAATAAAATCTAAAGCAGGGATTATCACCAGTTACATCTCCAGAAAATTTTTCAGTAATTGTCGGCCAACAGTGCCGGAGCGCTCGGGATGAAATTGCACACCCAAAAAGTTGTCTTTTGCTACCGCAGCGGTGAATGGTTCACTATAGTTAGCTTGAGCTATGGTTGCGTAGCATGGCTGCATAGCGTAACCATGTACGAAGTAAAAGTAGCTATCTTCCGGGATGCCGCGAAACAGACTGTGTCTGACTTTTTGTTTTACCTTATTCCAACCCATATGCGGCCAAGGCCGGTTAATATGAGCCATTTTTTTTACAGGAGCGTTGATGATCCCAAGAGTTGTTATACCCCCACTTTCATCACTACCGCTGCCCAGCAACTGCATACCTAGGCAGATACCTAGTACTGGTTGAGTAATCATCTTAACTAGATCGATCAGCTGACTGTTGTCCAATTGCTCCATAGCAGCTTTCGCTGTACCTACACCAGGTAAAAATAACTTATTAGCTTGTAAAACTACTTCAGCATCGTGACTAACCTTAGGCTGATAACCCAAACGACGTATAGCAGCAGTGACTGATAACAAATTAGCACAGCAAGTATCGATGATTACTACTTTCATTACAGCACTCCTTTTGAGCTAGGTAGAATATTGCCATCAACGTGTATTGCCTGACGTAGAGCGCGCCCGAACACTTTGAACAAACTTTCTACTCGGTGATGGTCATTTTTACCTTTTGTTCGCAAATGTAATGTACAGGCCATAGCATAAGATAGTGAGCGGAAAAAATGCTCAACCATTTCAGTACTCATATCTCCAATTCTTTGATATGCATATTCCGCCTTATATTCCAGGTGCGGCCTACCAGATATATCCAGCGTACAACCTGCTAAGCATTCGTCCATCGGTAGTATAAAACCGAAACGATTAATACCATACTTATCTCCAAGCCCTTTTTTAAGGGCTTCGCCGAGCGCTAGTGCAGTGTCTTCAATAGTATGGTGATCATCAATGTGTAAATCTCCCCCTACTTCTATTTTGAGACGTAATCCTCCGTGGGTAGCGATCTGGTCTAGCATGTGATCGAAAAAACCAATGCCTGTATTAATCTGACTATTACCTTCTCTATCTAGCCATACCTCAACATCTATGATGGTTTCCCTAGTAATACGTTTCACGTGAGCATGTCGATCACTACGGGTTAATTTATTACATATGACTTGCCAGTTAAGAATATCACGCTGATAACGCCAGCCATTAATGCCCATATTATATGCTAGGGTAATATCTGTTTCCCTATCCCCGATCACATAACTATTGGCCTTATCTAATGTATCGCCTACTAGCCAGGGTGCTACTAGTGCTATTCCTGGTTTTCGGCAATCGCACTGATCGATCGGCATATGAGGGCAAATCAAAACTTGATCGAAAAATATTCCCTGCGAATTAAAAATATGCATCATAAAATTATGCGGACCGTCGAAATCTTTTTGAGGAAAACTGGATGTTCCTAGACCATCCTGGTTAGTTATCATGACTAATTTGAAGTCAGCTTTTTGTAATATTAGTAGTGCAGTTATAACGTATGGCTCTAGTGCTAGCTTCTCTATTCGATCTACTTGAAAATTGTCGGTTGGTTCGCTTATAAGCGTACCATCTCTATCGATAAATAACACTTTATCACTCATAGGTACGACTCCTTGCTAGGGTAGGGTAGGGGATAATGTCAGTGCTTTGAGCGCTACGACTAAACTTTGGCATTCTAAGCGAGTGCCAATAGTGATACGCAAACAGTCGGATAATCCTGTTTGTTTACTCTGATCGCGTAAGATCGTACCTTGATCCCATAAAGTTTGAAATACATGATAGGCTGGATCGAAACATACTAATAAATAGTTACTGACGCTAGGGAACACTACGCATACACAAGGACATTTAGCTAGTTCAGATATTAAAAAATTTCTATTAGAGTTGATTTCCGCTATCCGCTGGCTAGTTTGGCGCAGACCTTCGGCACTTAGCGCTTGTTCGGCGATATCTGCGACCGGTAATGATAGAGGATAAGGTGCGATTACTTTTAGTAATAGTTCGATCACATCAGCGTTCGCAAGAACAAAACCACAGCGTAAACCGGCTAAGGCAAAAGCTTTGGATAGCGTACGTAGAATAACTAGATGTGGATAATCTGTCAGTAAACTTGCCAGACTAGCTACGGGACAAAAATCGATATAAGCTTCATCCGCTACTAGTAATGTTCTGCCATCCGTCATCTCTAGTAACTTGCGTGTATCAGATAGATTAATAATATTGCCAGTAGGATTATTAGGACTACAAATATAAACTAATTTCACACCATTGAGTCTCGTGTAGATCTCAGGTAGGTCTAGCTGCCAATTATCAAGTGCCGGAACAGTACGACACTCTACCCCAAACGTTTCGGCGCTAACACGGTACATACCGTAGGTAGGGGGACAGAATAAAATAGCATCCTGCCCTGGCTCACAAAAAGCGCGGATCATCAGCTCTATTCCTTCATCAGCGCCACGGCAGGCTAGTACTTGGTTGGGCTGTACTCCTGCATAAGATGCATAGCTATTAATGATCCCTTTAGGTTGGCAATCAGGATAGCGGTTAAGATTGCCACTGCGTGGCATATAGAATGTTGGCTGCGGATATTCGTTAGCGTTTAGCCAAATGCTACCTTTTCCACCTATTCTACGGGCTGATTGATAGGGCTCTAGTGCCCGTACATTAGCCCTAGCTAACTGAAAGATATTCATTGTTGTTCCTTAAGTTGTTTCTTAAGCGCGGCGACACGCAGCGTGACGGCATTTTTGTGAGCGGTAAGCTGTTCGGCCTGCGCTAGCGTTTCGATAGTAGGTGCCAACAATAATAGCCCCTGAGGACTTAAATGCTGCACGGTCATGCGTTTTTGAAAATCTGTTAAGCCTAGGCCAGAATAGGTTGCGGTATAACCATAGGTAGGCAGTACATGATTCGTACCAGAGGCGTAGTCACCGGCAGATTCCGGTGACCAATCACCGAGGAATATCGATCCAGCGTTAGTAATATGTGTAACCCATTGTTCCGCATCACGGGTCTGGATAATGAGATGCTCCGGACCGTAACGATTACTGATAGCTACGCACTCGGCTAAATCATCGGCGATAATAATTCTATTATTAGCTAGTGCTTGGCGAGCAATGGCTGCACGCGGCAGGTTTTCTAACTGACTGGTAGTTTCTGCCGCTACCTGCTGCGCCGTTTCTGTATCAGTCGTAAGCAGAATCACATGTGAGTCAGGACCGTGTTCTGCTTGGGAAAGTAGGTCTGCTGCGATAAATGCGGGGTAGGCGCCGCTGTCAGCGATAACAAGCACTTCGGAAGGACCAGCCGGCATATCTATGGCAACACCGTTTACCCCTTGGCTAATTTGGCGTTTAGCTTCCGTTACCCAAGCATTGCCTGGACCAAATATTTTATCTACCTTGGCAATTAACTCGGTACCAAATCCCATAGCAGCGATGGCTTGGGCGCCGCCGACTTGGTAAATTTCATGCACTCCGCATAGTTGAGCCGCATATATGATTTCATCAGCAATAGGAGGTGGCGAGCAAAGGATTATTCTTTGGCATCCAGCAATTCGTGCCGGCGTAGCTAACATAAGCACCGTAGAAGACAATGGTGCTAACCCTCCAGGAATATACAACCCTACCGAGGCAATAGGCCTGGTTAACTGGCGACAGTGTACGCCAGGCTGAGTTTCTATATCTACATCTGGTAACTGCTGAGCGCGATGGAAAGATTCGATATTAATTCTCGCTGCAGCCATAGCCTCTTTTACCTCTGGCAAGATCCGGCAAATTGCTACAGCTATCTCCTTTTCCGTCAGACGTAATTGCGTGGTTTCTATACCATCAAAGCATAGGTTAAAGGTGCGAAGAGCACTATCCCCTTTTTCGCTAACCTGGTTGAGAATGTCGCTCACAGTTGAGATCACACTAACTGATGCCGTTACGGCAGGACGAGTAAGCAGCATTGTCTGTTGTTCTGCGTTGCACTCACGCCAGCGTACCGGTAAGGATAAGGCAGAAGTGATCATTGCTTTACTCCATCATCTTTTCAATTGGCAACACTAGAATAGAACGAGCCCCTAGGGCTTTTAAGTTTTCCATCGTTTCCCAGAAGAGAGTTTCGCGGCTTACCATGTGCATAGCTACCAGATTCTGATCG
The DNA here is from genome assembly GCF_002855795.1 of Candidatus Palibaumannia cicadellinicola. GTDB lineage: Bacteria > Pseudomonadota > Gammaproteobacteria > Enterobacterales > Enterobacteriaceae > Baumannia > Baumannia cicadellinicola_C. Next base: position 5,481 of record NZ_NJPO01000166.1, on the reverse strand, counting down.
CTAGCTAATGGCAGTACGGTAGGACGCTCAGCTCCAGGTAGTAGACTGATAATATTATCTAGTCGTTCGGTTGGTGCGTGCATCATGATATATTTCGACTCACGCGCTTGAATCACCCCCTGAATACGGATCATTAACTTATCTACTAGCGCTTGCTTCGTGATCGAAAGCTCTCCATCACGCTTAATTAAGCAAGCTTTAGAGCGATAAATCACCTCAACTTCGCGCAAACCGTTTGCTTCAAGCGTAGCACCAGTTGAAACTAAATCGCATATAGCATCAGCTAGACCAGCGCGTGGTGCTACTTCTACAGAACCGTTCAACAAACAAGATTTGAAATGGATACCTAGTTTATCGAGGTATTGCTTGAGTAGATGAGGGTAAGAAGTAGCTATACGTTTACCTTGTAGACATGTAGGCCCGTTCCATTCCTTATCTAGAGGCCATGCCATCGATAGCCTACATCCACCAAAATCTAATCTACGCAGAATAACATAGCGGGGATCTTCGCCTTGAGCACGACGAGCAAGTAGCTCTTCTTCTAGCACATTCTCACCTATAATCCCTAAATCTACTACACTGTCTAATACTAGGCCCGGAATATCATCATCACGTACCCGCATAATATCTATAGGCATATTTTCAGCAAAAGCTAGCAGCCGTTGCTGTTGTAAATGAATTTTTATCCCGCATTGTTCGAGTAATTGCTGAGATTCTTTGCTGAGTCTGCCAGATTTCTGCATTGCTATCCGTAATCGTGATTTGTCCAATATGATGTCCTCAGTAAATGATTGACTACTGCAAAAAAAAACCTCGGAATATTTCTTCCGAGGGCTTTTTCTTCTTCTTCTGCGCCACTGGAAGAGGGAAATGTCTTCCAGCACCTATCGCCTGAAAGACTAATCAGGTTTATGGTGATAATATGGTTTGATCATAATGTAGTTCATAATTGGTTCCACAAGTCATTTTATGTAACTATGAATAAATGTGTTATTTAACCTAACGATGTTTAGTGCAGAGTGCAACACTTTTTTGTACTAATTTGTACTTATACTTATTAAGCGCAAGTAAAATGAAAAAAATATCGATTATTGGTTTAGGTTGGTTAGGTATGCCGTTGGCATTATCACTGCTTGCTCAGGGCTATCAAGTAGTTGGTAGCAAAACTAGTAAGGAGGGAGTAGAAGCGGCACGCCTAATAGGCATAGAGTGCTATCAGCTTAACCTGACACCTTTACTAGAAGTTAATGCAGATAATATTAGAGCTCTGTTTAAGACTGACGCATTGGTAATTACATTACCTATTGGGCGTAACGCAGAAAGAATAGAGAATTACCTCTTAGCTGTTCAGCAGGTTGTAAATAGAGCGCAGGTTACTGCTGTGCCACGTCTTATTTTCACTAGTTCTATCTCAGTTTATGGTGAAAAAGCTGGCTTTTACTGCGAGGATAGCCCTACCGTACCAGTTTCTCCATTAGGTCAGTGCCTAGTGAAGTTAGAAAAATGGTTATATAAGTTACCCTATACATCAGTTAATATTATCAGACTAGCTGGGTTAGTCGGCCCAGGTCGCCATCCCGGTCGTTTTCTTTCTGGTAAGCAAGGACTACTCGGTGGAGGGCAAGTAGTTAATTTAGTACATCAAATGGATGTCATTAGTGCTATTAGTCTATTGCTTCAATTATCATATGGTAGTTATTGTTATAATCTTTGCGCGCCATATCATCCACTAAAGCGAAATTACTATCCCATGATGGCGCGTATGTTAGGTATCAAACCGCCTGTATATTTAGCCGATATTAACCAAGACAAAGAAAAAATAATAGACGGTAATCGTATTTGTCAAGAGCAAGGATTTGAGTACCAGTACCCCAAATTAACCAACGTTAAATAAATTTAGTAGACCTTAACTACTTAATCATATAAGAAGTCAGTATGATGCGATATCATCTCATGCCGGTGACGGCATTTAACCAAAATTGTTCACTAATCTGGTGCGATCAAATAAAAGAAGCTGCATTGGTAGATCCTGGTGGTGATGCACGACGACTGTGCCTTGAAATAGAGACATTTAACGTTACGATAACAAAAATTTTATTAACTCACGGTCATTTAGATCATGTAGGAGCATCGAAGGAATTAGCACAGTACTATGGGGTGCCTATTATTGGCCCTCACTCTGCCGATCAACCTCTATTGGAAAACCTACCAGGACAATGCAAAATGTTTGGTGTGCCAATCATCGACTCATTTTTACCGGATCACTGGTTAGATAACGGAGAAATTATTAAGGTAGGTATGGAAAGCTACCTTGTCCTACACTGTCCTGGCCACTCTCCGGGCCATGTTGTATTGTGGAATAAAACAAGCAGATTTATTATTATGGGTGATGTACTATTCAGAAACGCTATCGGGCGTACTGATTTACCCGGTGGCAATGCACAGATGTTAATGCACTCAATTAATAACCTACTACTACGTCTTGCAGACGATATAGTTTTTTTACCAGGGCATGGTCCGATGTCTACGATCGGTCGTGAACGCTATAGTAATTTATTTTTGCGGTAGGGTAGCGTGCGGTCCAACATGCCAAATCAGAAAGAGACTCACGCATAACTTAACTATACTATAGTACTGCGATAATCGCTTCACATAGTTGCTCGATATTATCTAGTGTCAGACCTGCCACGTTGATACGACCAGAATCAACTAAATAAACCCCGAATTCGTTGCGCAGCTTCAGTACTTGTTTTTGGTTTAGACCGCTGAAAGAAAACATACCATGTTGCTGATTAATAAAACTAAAGTCTTGCTGTGCACCTTTTTCTTGTAAAATATTTACTAATAGAATACGCATTCTTTGAATGCGTTCTCGCATATTTTTAAGCTCATGCTCCCATATGGCGCGTAGCACATCGTCGCCCAGAATAGTTGCTACTACGGCCGCTCCGTGTGCGGGCGGGTTAGAATAGTTAGCGCGAATAATTGATTTTAGCTGACTAAATGCACGTTCGACTATATCATTTGCTGTAGCTACAATGATACAGGCACCGACACGTTCGTTGTACAAACTGAACATTTTTGAATAAGAGCTACAGATGATAAATTCACGATGCCCCCTACTAAAAATTTTTATTCCTTCGGTATCCTCTTCCAGACCGTAGGCAAACCCTTGATAAGAAAAGTCAAACAGCGGCAACAAATTATTTTTTGCTGTGAAATCAGCTAGTTCACGCCACTGCTCGGAACTTAAATCCATCCCGCTTGGATTGTGGCAGCATCCGTGGAACAGCACTACATCACCGGCATTAGCCTTGCTCAGATTAGCCAGCATTCCATTCAAATCAAGGACATGGTTGGTAGTATCATAGTAAGTGTACTCATACACATCTAAACCAGCAGCTTGAAAGATATTTTTATGGTTTGGCCAACTTGGATTACTAATCCAAATACGTCGTGCGGTAGTATTATGGAATAAAAACTCCGCAGCTACTCGTAAAGCACAGGTACCTCCTGGGGTTTGCGCGCAGCGCGTAAACTTATTGCTCATTACTGTACTATTTTCGCCAAATAGTAGCCGCTGGATATAATGAGCAAAAGTATCAATACCTTGAATGCTCAAATAATTTTTGCTAGTCTCTTCATCGAGCAGTAATGCTTCAGCTTTTTTAACACTAGCTAGAATAGGTGTATTACCAGTTTCGTCTTGGTATACTCCGATGCCTAAGTTTATTTTATATGAGCGATAATCCGCACGAAAAATATCTAGCATACCGAGAATAGGTTCGGTGGGAGCAGCCTGAATAGATTCAAACATAAATAGTTTTGCCCCAAAATGAAAAGTAATACTATTTAACAATAGTAATTGTATTTAAACAATGTTAGTCGCTTAACGTACGATGAGAAAATTATCAAATGGCTAATGATTCTAATATTAGCGGCGACAGCTGGGATAATTTTAAAAAGATGCCTGACGCGAGCTTCTTGGGAAAGGTATTACCTCACGGATATTTGGTATTCCTGTGACATAGACTATTAATCTTTCGAAACCTAATCCAAAACCAGAATGAGGTACAGTTCCGTAACGGCGTAAATCACGATACCACCAATAATCTTCTGTTTTCAATCCCATATCAACTAAACGTTGATCTAGTTTCACTAGACGCTCTTCACGTTGTGATCCACCGATAATTTCTCCAATTCCAGGCGCCAGCACATCCATCGCAGCTACGGTTTTTCCGTCATCATTCATTCGCATATAAAAGGCTTTAATATCTTTTGGATAATTTGTCACGACTACAGGAGCTTTAAAATATTTCTCAGCAAGATAACGTTCATGTTCGGAAGAAAGATCGATACCCCAAAAAACAGTATGAGCAAAATTTTGCTCGCAAACTTGTAAAATCTCTATTACCTCAGTGTAATCTATTTGGACAAAATTAGAGCTGATAAATTGCTCTAATCGGTTAATAGCATTTGTATTAATCCGTTCAGCAAAAAACTTCATGTCATCAGCACGCTCTGTCAATACGATTTGAAACAGGTATTTCAGCATTTTTTCTGCTAAAGAGGCAATATCTGTTAAATTCGCGAATGCGATCTCTGGTTCAACCATCCAGAACTCTGCTAAATGACGGCTAGTATTAGAGTTTTCCGCGCGAAAGGTGGGACCAAAAGTATATATTTTAGACAATGCACAGGCATAGCTTTCTCCATTCAACTGACCGGATACCGTGAGGAAAGCTTCTTTACCAAAGAAATCTTTTTCATAGTTTACTTTTCCCTGATGGTTATGCGGCACATTTTCTAAATCTAGCGTAGAAACACGGAACATTTCGCCCGCACCTTCACTATTAAAAGCTGTAATTAATGGAGTAGAAACCCATAAAAAACCTTCTTCATTCATAAAGCGATGAATAGCTTGTGCTAAAGTATGTCGTACCCTAGTAACTGCGCCGATAAGATTGGTACGTGGACGTAAATGAGCTACTTCTCGTAGATATTCAATACTATGTTGTTTGGCTGTGATCGGATAAGTGTCTGGATCTTCGACCCATCCCAGCACTTTAACTATTTTGGCCTGTATCTCGAAACGCTGGCCTAGGCCAATTGATACTACTACTCTACCGGTAATGGTTACCGAGCAGCCGGTAGTTAGACGCAAAACATCATTTTTATAATTGTGTATAGTATGATGAATAATCACTTGCAATGAATCGAAGCATGAACCATCATAAACAGAAAGAAAGGAGATTCCTGCTTTGGAATCTCTACGGGTACGCACCCAACCATGTATAGTGACTTCACTCTCAGTTAAAATAGACCCTTGCAGTATGTTTACTATAGGTATAGAGTTCATAATTAAAATTGAATAGGTATTCAAACCTTATGATATTATCTCAATAATTAAAATTCAATTAGATAGCTACCTAGCTAGGTTAGTAAATTGGACTAATTATACTTAATTTGAAACTATTATTG
>NZ_NJPO01000165.1 GCF_002855795.1 Candidatus Palibaumannia cicadellinicola | reverse complement strand
TCGATATATCGAGAATGTTATCTTCTGACCAGATTATCTTACCGTAAAGATATTTAAGGAATTATACGAATAATGCGAAAATATCAGTATATTTTTATATCTATGCTGCAGGTAATATTTACAATAGCGATAGCTGTCTTTTGTTCAGGCTATAGTAATTATTATCACTCGAAACGGACTATGAATGCAGTATCAAATTCAACTAATTGGTTTCTGCAAGCCTCTCAGAATCAATTCACATTCGAAGAAATGATTAGTCATCTTCAGATTAAATCTAAAATACTTAATCAATATGCCAAGTGGAAAGGCGTACGTTACCGGCTAGGAGGTATCTCCAAAGAGGGTATAGATTGCTCTGCTTTTGTACAAAAAACTTTTCGTGACCAGTTTAGTCTCAAACTTCCACGCTCTACTATAAATCAGAAAAACTTAGGCTCTAAAATTTATCGTACTCACCTGCTACCAGGTGATCTAGTACTATTTAACGTTAATAGTCGTTTGACTGGTAGTCACATCGGAATTTACTTAGGTAATGATCTCTTCGTTCATGCTTCTACTAGCAGTGGGGTTATGATCTCGAATCTTAATGATGGGTATTGGAAAGCTTGTTATTATGAAGCACGGAGGATACTAAAAAATATCGCTTTGTGAAAGATATCTTCAAATGATTATTGATAATAAAACATAGGATCTTTATAGTATATAATAAAGATATTATTATGTGCTACTAGCACCCCCACCTACCTATCAGATAGGTTTAAACAGGTTATGATAAAATAAATATATGTTAACTTTTCATGCTGAAACTCGCAAAGATCAGGGTACAGGTGCCAGTCGTCGCCTACGTTTAGTAAATAAGTTCCCAGCTATTATTTATGGGGGTAATATAAAACCAGTAGCTATCAAACTAGATCAAACAATTATTATGCAGAGCGAGAGCAAAAAAAGTTTTTACCATGATATAATCACTTTAATTATTAATGGTCACAAAACTACAGTTAAGGTATGGGCAATACAGCGTCATCCATTTAAATTGAAACTCACCCACATAGATTTTCTTCGAGTAAGCCCCTACTAGGTTAGTTACTTAGCTAGCCGCCTAAGATTATATCTATATTTTATTTCGGCATGTAGCGCAGCCTGGTAGCGTACCGTCATGGGGTGGCGGGGGGCGGAGGTTCAAATCCTCTCATGCCGACCCTACCAATTTATACTGACCCTAACCTGACTGATCTATCTTGATCTTGATAATGACGCTCCATAGCGAGCTCTATCAAACGAGTAATAAGTGCTGGGTAACTAACTCCGCTAGCTTGCCATAATTTGGGATACATACTTATATTAGTAAACCCTGGCAAGGTATTTACTTCATTAACGAGTACCTTATTATCATAGGTGAGAAAAAAATCTACCCGCGCCATTCCAGCGCAGTTAAGTGCCTGGAAGGCACGCACGGCGATAAGGCGGATCGTATCACTGATGTTCTGGCTGATAGCAGCCGGTACTATGATCAGCGCCCCTTGCTCACTGAGATATTTTTTTTCATAAGAATAAAAGTTATCGCTTAATACAATCTCTCCGCATACACTAGTCTGTGGATTATCATTACCTAAAACGGCACACTCTAATTCACGGCCTTTGATAGTAGATTCAACTAATACCTTATGATCAAAATTAAACGCTAGCGTCAGTGCGTTATCAAAACTAATACCATCTGTTACTTGAGATACGCCAACTGATGAGCCTTGATTCGCTGGTTTGATAAACAGCGACGGACCTAGATTAGCGATAATTTGCTCGTAACTAACGTCTTTACGGTTAGTGCGGGTTAAGGTGATCGATGGCGCTACGGGAATTTCTGCATCACGCAATAGTCGTTTAGCGATATCTTTATCCATACTTACAGCCGAACCTAGTACGTTAGAACCCACAAAAGGTAGATTTGCCATGCGTAGCAGCCCTTGCAGATTTCCGTCTTCGCCTAAAGTTCCATGCACAATGGGAAATATCACATCAAGCTGGCATAATGCCTCTAAGGTATCGATCTGTACTAATTGTGACTGTTTACGTCCAGGAATGATGGCGATATGTTTATTACTTATTTTCAGAGAAATATATTTGGGATTTTCCCCGTAGATTAAATAATCAGAACTATCATTAATATGCCACTTTCCTTCTTTATCTATACTTAACAGTACTACATCGAATTTGTTTTTATCAATAGTTTCAACTATATTTTTAGCAGATTGTAGTGAAACTTCATGTTCTGGTGACGGACCACCAAAAATAAGCCCTACACGTAATTTAGCCATATATTTTCAGAGACTAATGCATTAAATTATCAAACATATAGATCATGCCCAAAGCTAGAAAATACTTAAGATAAATAAAATTAATCATAGCACTATAAATCTTTTATTTTGCTTGTTTATTATTAACTAATTACTTTTCGTTAATGATTCTGCTAGCTTATTTAGCTTTTAATCATCTATTGGTTCGGCTACACGCTGCAAGCTTACCACATGTTCATCTTCGGCAGTACGGATGAGCGTGATACCTTGAGTATTACGACCAATAATACTAACCTCCGAAACCCAGGTACGTACTAGTGTACCTGCGTCGGTGATCATCATAATCTGATCAGAATCATCTACTTGAACGGCGCCCACAACCTCGCCATTACGTTCGCTCACCTTAATGGATATAACCCCTTGAGTAGAACGTGATTTAGTTGGGTATTCCGCCTGAGCAGTTCGCTTACCATAACCATGTCTAGTAACGGTAAGTATATGACCATCTGCGCGTGGCACAATTAGTGATACTACTCTATCACCCTCTGCTAGGTTAATGCCCCGTACGCCTGTTGCGGCACGTCCCATACTACGTACCTGACTTTCTGAGAAACGTACCACTTTACCGTAAGCTGAAAATAACATTACTTCGTTGCTACCATCAGTTAAATCTACTCCAATTAGCTCGTCTCCTCCATGTAGATTAACTGCAATAATTCCGGCATTGCGTGGACGGCTAAATTCAATTAGTGATGTTTTTTTCACCGTACCGCTAGCAGTAGCCATAAACACATTATGTCCTTCCTCGTATTTACGTACGGGCAGAATGGTGGTGATGCGCTCATTCGGTTCTAGCGGTAGTAAGTTGACTATGGGCCGACCACGTGAACCGCGGCTTGCTGCTGGCAATTGATATACTTTCATCCAATACATTCTGCCACGGCTAGAGAACAGTAGAATAGTATCGTGGGTGTTAGCCACTAGTAAACGATGAATAAAATCCTTTTCTTTCATTCGTGCTGCAGATTTTCCTTTCCCACCTCGTCGTTGCGCTTCATAATCATTTAATGGTTGATACTTCACGTATCCTTGGTAGGATAGAGTTACGACAACATCTTCCTGGTTTATTAGATCTTCCATCATAAGATCTGAAGAAATAGTAGTAATTTCAGTACGGCGAGGATCGTGGTACTGTTTTTTAATACTACTTAATTCTTCGCTGATTATTTTCATTAGGCATGCTGGATCGTGCAAGATACGGAGCAGCTCAACAATCTTCATCAATAGTTCTTGGTACTCTATCATGAGCTTCTCATGCTCTAAGCCAGTCAATTTATGTAGTCGTAAATCCAGAATAGCTTCCGCCTGTTTTTCTGTTAGGTAGTACTGGCCATCATGAATACCATACTTCGCTTCTAACCATTCTGGACGTGCTGTATCATTAACGGTAGGATTAAACATAGAGGCAAAAGTACCCAGCTCCCAAGCGTAAACTACTAATACAGCTTTAGCTTCTGCCGGTGTATTAGCTTGACGGGTAAGCGCGATGATTGACTCGATATTAGCCTGCGCTACCGCCAGTGCTTCCAAGATATGAACACGATCGCGAGCTTTACGTAATTCAAAAATAGTCCGGCGAGTAACTACGTCCTGGCGGTGACGAACAAAAGCAGATAATATCTCTTTTAGTGAAAAAATCTTAGGTTGTCCCTTATGTAGCGCAACCATATTGATACCAAATGACACCTGCAATTGAGTCATTGAGTATAAATTGTTCAGTACTACCTCCGCGATTGCGTCACGTTTAATTCCAATGATAATACGCATACCGTCTTTATCAGACTCGTCACGCAGGACGCTAATGCCTTCGATACGCTTATCTTTAACTAATTCAGCTATTTTTTCTATCAGGCGTGCTTTATTAACTTGATAAGGAATTTCACGCACAACAATAGTTTCACGCCCAGTCTTGACATCAGTTTCTACTTCGGTACGTGCACGGAGACATATTTTACCGCGCCCAGTCCGGTACGCATCTTCAATACCACACCTACCATTAATAATCGCCGCTGTAGGAAAATCAGGACCAGGAATATATTTCATTAGTTCTTCGATACTAATCGTATCATCATCGATATAGGCTAAGCAGCCATCGATAATCTCAGCAAGATTATGTGGAGGAATGTTTGTCGCCATCCCAACTGCGATACCAGAAGATCCATTTACTAGTATATTGGGTATCCTTGTAGGCATCACATCAGGAATCTGTTCCGTGCCGTCGTAATTAGGAACATGATCTACAGTCTCTTTCTCTAGATCAACGAGCAATTCGTGGGATATCTTCGACATCCGTACTTCTGTATAACGCATCGCGGCAGCGGAATCTCCGTCAACGGAACCAAAATTACCCTGACCGTCTACTAACATGTAACGCAGCGAGAAGGGTTGTGCCATACGCACGATGGCATCGTAGACCGCAGTATCACCATGTGGGTGATATTTACCAATAACGTCACCGACTACACGTGCAGATTTTTTATAAGGTTTATTCCAGTCATTACTAAGTACGCTCATGGCATACAATACACGACGATGTACTGGTTTTAGTCCATCTCGTACATCTGGTAACGCACGTCCTACAATCACTGACATAGCATAATCTAGATAAGAACGTTTAAGTTCTTCTTCGATGCTAATCCGTGTCATTTCTTTAGCTAGGTCGCTCATGAAGCAGCTATCCTTACATAAAAAATCAAGCTTTTGTTCAAACTATTATACCATTTTTTCTAATTAAATAAGCAGCTTGCTTGTATATTAGTAATACCACGATATGGTATTTTTTAATAATTATATCTAAAATAAGCTGCTTATTATGCCTATTACATCTGTATACTTTATGCCTTAATTA
>NZ_NJPO01000164.1 GCF_002855795.1 Candidatus Palibaumannia cicadellinicola | reverse complement strand
ATGGTAGTTCTTCAGCCGTTAGAACTAGTCGATATGGTAAGTAAAGTAGATCTATACATTACTGTTAAAGGTGGTGGTATCTCCGGGCAAGCTGGCGCGATACGACACGGTATTACCTGTGCACTAATTAAGTATGACGAAACCCTACGCACAGATCTACGTAAAGCCGGTTTTCTTACCCGTGACGCTCGTCAGGTTGAACGTAAGAAAGTTGGGCTACGTAAAGCCCGCCGTCGTACGCCTCAGCTTGCCCGGAGATACCACCACCTTTAACAGTAATGTATAGATCTACTTTACTTACCATATCGACTAGTTCTAACGGCTGAAGAACTACCATGCGAGCAGTTTCTCGCCCAAAGTACTTATCTATACTACGTAGATTAATAATAATTTTACCACTTCCTACTGTGTTTAGAAACACACGAGCGGAAGAACTTTTACGGCGACCAGTACCATAGTATTGATTTTCAGCAGCCATCACTTATAATCCTAACTAAATTTTCAGAACTTGCGGTTGCTGTGCAGCATGGCGATGCTCCGCACCAGCGTAAACTTTCAGTTTTCTCAGCATTGCCCGACCTAGTGGTCCTTTTGGCAACATACCTTTAACTGCTATTTCAATTACATGCTCAGGGCGACGGGCAATCATTTCTTGAAAATTCTTTTCTTTCAGCCCACCGACAAAGCCAGTGTAATGATAGTACTTTTTATCGCTATGTTTATTACCGGTTACAGTTATTTTTTTAGCGTTTAAAACTATCAGATAATCTCCCGTATCTACGTGTGGCGTATAAATCGCTTTATGTTTACCACGTAGACGAAGAGCAAGTTCGGTAGCAAGACGGCCCAGTATTTTACCACTAGCGTCAATTAGATACCAATGACGTCTTATATTTTCTCGCTTTGCGGTAAAAGTTTTCATTATAAAACTTACCCCATTTGTTAATAATCATGTGAGTTAACAAGTTAACACAAAAATTATTTAATTATTTTAATAAAATAGTGTCTTAGGCGGAGGCTCTAATGCTGAAGCTATGAAGCATTTTGGGGAAATATACCACTAATATATAGAGTAGTATATATTAGCTAAAT
>NZ_NJPO01000163.1 GCF_002855795.1 Candidatus Palibaumannia cicadellinicola | reverse complement strand
AAAACGCTTAACAATTAAGCTTAAAATTTGACTATGCGGATGCACAATTTTTCTGCTAATAATATCTGAATCAATAATAGGAATACCTAAATTTACAAAAATATTAGCAATCGTGCTCTTACCACTACCAATCCCGCCGGTTAGTGCAACTACATAAGACATAATATAATATAACTACCTAACAATTAATTATTAAATCGTCATTTTTCTTGCTAGTATTAATAATACTAAAATTGTTACTTAGCTAAAACGCATAGATAAATCTAATGCCTGCACATTTTTAGTTAAAGCACCTACTGATATATAATTAATACCCATTAGAGCATATTTTTGCACGTTAGTTAATGTAATATTACCAGATACTTCTAGCGCAGCGCGTTGTTGAGTCATCGCTATTGCATTAGTAATATTTTGATAACTAAAATTGTCTAGCATGATAATATCAGCTTTTGTTTCTAGTGCTTGTTCTAGTTCTGGTAGATTTTCTACTTCTACTTGAATAGGCAGATTGGGATGTAAAATCAAAGCATTAGCTACTGCATTAGCAATAGACCCCGCAGCCATAATATGATTTTCTTTTATAAGAAAAGCATCTGTTAAGCCAAATCTATGATTATTACCTCCACCACATAGTACCGCATACTTTAATGCAGTACGGTAGCCTGGTAGAGTTTTACGGGTATCTAATAGTTTTGTGTTAGTATTTATTAACACATCAGCATAACATTTGACTTTGCTAGCAACACCACTCATTGTTTGAATCAAGTTCAGAGCTGTACGTTCACCAGTAAGTAATATTCGTGTAGAGCCAATTAATTCACATAAGATTTGATTTGTTTGTATGGAATCTCCATCATCAACTTGCCAATTAATAGTAATATTACCTCCTAGTTGTTTAAATACTTCTTGAAACCAGTCTTTTCCACAAAAAATACCATTTTCACGAGTAATAATAACTGCACTTGATTTACTTTGCTGAGGTATGAGTTGGGCCGTAATATCTGCTTGTGGATGAATAGCTCCACCTAAATCTTCTTTAAGTGCAAAACTAACTATATATGGGAGATCTTTTTTAATACGTGTGAATAATTCTATTTTACGAATCTTAAAATTATAACTAGAAGAAAACATAAAAACTCCGTATTAAATACTAAGGACTTACTAAAAATACAACTTTTATCTAAAACAGTACAAATTAGTTAAGTTTGACTTCATATCAAAACTATTGATTACAAATCATAGTCTTAATT
>NZ_NJPO01000162.1 GCF_002855795.1 Candidatus Palibaumannia cicadellinicola | reverse complement strand
TGCTTTTTTTTTCTGTCGATGCAAAGCGTCCGGTTAGCGAAGTTAGTGGAGAATTACTCCGTCTTCTATCGCGACGTACTACATTATAACTTTATCTAGCTTAGCTATTAAGCTGTTGTCTAGCCCAGGTTATTCCACCTTGATATTCTCCCGGCAAGTGTCCAGCTAAGTACTGCAGACTACGGCTAAGTATCGTATGATCTGGATGACAAAGATTCAAGTGACCAACCTTACGTCCTGGACGTACTATTTTATCATACCAGTGTAGATGAACTAATGGATCAGCGAGCCAACGCTCGCTGACATCGATACCAATTAGATTGATCATGATTGATGGTGCAGTAACCACAGGTGTTGGCAGAGGTAACATTAGAATGGCACGTAAATGTAGCTCAAATTGACTAATAGAGGCGCCATTTTGTGTCCAATGGCCGCTATTATGTACACGCGGCGCTAATTCATTAATTAATAATTGATCTCCAATGATGAAACACTCCATCGCCATGACTCCAACATAGTTCAGTGCTTGTAAAAGTATACCTAGCATACTCTCAGCCTTTTTTTGCCAACGGCTATCTGGAGCAGGGAAAACAACGCTTACTCGTAATATACCATCACTATGCAGATTGCGGGTAAGCGGATAGAAAACCATACTACCATCTACACTGCGAGCCCCTACAAGAGATATTTCTTCATCAAAAATAATTTTTGGTTCTACAATGCACTTACCATAACACTCAAATGGTAGCTTGTCTTCTTCACCAGGGCGTAGCTGCCATTGACCATGTCCGTCATAACCACCAACTCTACATTTTACTATAACTAACGCGTCAAAGGATACATAAATGGCTGGCCATTGCGTAGCATCTTGTAGTCTTTCCCAGGGTGCAGTTGCTAAATTTAGTTGATTAAGCAATTGCTTTTGTTTTAATCGGTCAGCTAAACGGGGTAAAATATTTATATTTACAAAACTATTATGGTTGGCTAATTGACGAGTTAGTGCTGTTTCTGGCCAGCGTTCTATTTCGGCAGTAATTACGCTTTGCTGAAAAGGTACAGATTCTGGCTCTGCGTCTAACCCGACTGGAAAAACAGTAATGCCTAATGGCTCGCCGGCCTGATGCAGCATACGACCCAATTGTCCATTACCTAGTACGCAAACTGATTTCACTCTGCATTCCTTGGATCTGAATGAATTAGAATTTCTTCGGTCTGCTGTTGTCGCCATTGTCTCAACCGTACAGAAAGTGGTGCATCATGTAAAGCAAGTATTTGCGCAGCCAGCAATGCGGCATTAACAGCACCTGGCTTGCCTATGGCAAGTGTTCCTACTGGAATGCCGCTAGGCATCTGAACGATCGAGTAAAGACTATCGATTCCGCTTAGTGCAGTACTTTGTACAGGCACACCTAATACCGGTATTATGGTTTTCGCAGCAAGCATACCAGGTAAGTGTGCAGCTCCACCTGCTCCAGCAATAATTACTTCATAACCATTTGTTATAGCCTGCTCCGCAAAACTGAATAGTTTATCCGGAGTCCGATGCGCTGAAATGATTTCTACATCAAAGAAAACACCTAGCGTAATAAGGATTTCGGCAGTAAATTGCATAGTTGTCCAATCACTTTTAGAACCCATGACGATAGATATTTTTGTAGGTGCAAGATTGCATTTCATAATATAAGCTTTATTGCATAAACAACTATGTGAGTATTAAGCATACCACATACCATGAGATGAAAAGAAAAAGAAAAATAAAAAGAGGGCTAGTCCTGGCGTAAGTTATGCGCGTAAATCAGATTATCATCATTTTAC
>NZ_NJPO01000161.1 GCF_002855795.1 Candidatus Palibaumannia cicadellinicola | reverse complement strand
GGTGGGTGGTTATCAATATTTACGATATCAAGATACTGATCGATATTAGGTTTGGGCTACTTATAAGTTGGTGAGCAAGAATATTTAGTCGAAGGATGGCGTCGCGGTATCAATATCTTCGATTGCGTAATGCCCACCAGTAATACTAATACGTACACGCAATAGTCATCTTTTTGTAACGAATAGGATAGTAAAAATACGCCATGTTAGATGTTAGATATGGAGTGTGACTGTTATACCTGTTGTAATTATAGTCGTGCATATTTACATAATCTTTACCGTTGCAACGCAATACTAGGTGCTCGTTTAAAAAAGATTCATAATTGATGTTTATACCAGCGTTTGATGGCTGGTTTACACCAGCCTATTAATACAGGTAAATCACAACAATTTATTGAATAATTTTATCAAAATACAAAGAAATAGTTTTTCTTAAATAACTCATGCATGAGGTAATAACAATGCTGTTTTTTGTTTCTGATGCCATAGCTAGCACAAGCGCGTCATCTCAAGGAAGTTCTTACTCGCTGATAATTATGCTGGTATTTTTCGGTGTGATTTTTTATTTCATGATCTTGCGACCACAGCAAAAACGCGCCAAAGTGCATAAAGCATTAATCCATTCCATCTCCAAAGGAGATGAAGTGCTGACTACCGGCGGTTTAGTCGGTAGAGTTGTTAAGGTTACTCAAACGGGTTATATTTCCGTAGCACTCAACGAGACTAATGAAGTTTTGATTAAGAGTGACTTTATAGCTGCGGTTTTACCTAAAGGTACGATGAAAGCACTATAAATATATATTTCACCTCAGTTATAATTATAGGGAGGTAAAAGAGGACAACTATTGTGTTAAATCGCTATCCTTTGTGGAAGTATATAATGCTAATATTTACTTTGATATTAGGCATACTTTATGCGCTTCCAAACCTTTATGGCGAAGATTTAGCTATACAAATAACAGGTACTCACGGTGCTACCGTGGGTACCTCAACACTACTTTATACCCAACAAATTTTAACAAAAAACAACATTATCAGCAAATCCATTTCCTTAATAAAAGGTACAATCTTGGCTCGCTTTTCAAGTCAAGAGATACAGTTGCGCGCCCATGATGCTTTATTAAGTGCACTAGGCGATAATTATGTCGTTGCGCTTCACTTAGCCCCAGCGACACCTTCATGGTTAACGATGATAGGCGCAGAGCCGATGAAATTAGGCCTAGATTTGCGCGGGGGCGTGCACTTTCTGATGGAAGTAGATATGAATACCGTATTCAGTAAGTTGCAGGAGCAAACTATGGATATCCTGCTTCGAGAGTTGCACGATCAAAAGATTCCTTATACATCAGTGCATAAAAGTCACAACTATGGTAGCAATATTAGTTTCAGCAACGCCTCTATTCGCGATGAAGCGCTTTCCTCGCTTATGTTAAGCCACCGAGACATGACAATCACCCGTAGTGGGAATAATGGTATCAGTGCTCATTTGTCGGAGAATCATCTACATGATGCCCGTAAATATGCGGTACAACAAAATATCATTATTCTACGTAACCGTGTAAACCAATTAGGAGTATCTGAACCACTTGTACAGCGTCAGGGCTCTAACCGAATTGTAGTTGAACTGCCCGGTATTCAGGATACCGCACGTGCTAAGGAAATTATCGGCGCTACCGCGATGCTGGAGTTTCGCCTAGTCAACAATACAGTACATCACTGTACAGAAGCTGGTAATAGCGTTCCAGAAAATTATGAAGTGAAATTCACCCGCTATGGGCAGCCAGTAGTACTATATAAAAGGGTAATTATTACTGGCAACCATATTACCAATGCTACCTTCAGCACCGATGAGTATAACCGGCCGCAGGTTAATATTTCTCTAGATAATACCGGCGGGATAATCATGTCCAAATTTACCAAGGATAATATCGGTAAGCTGATGGCAACACTATTTGTGGAATATAAGGACAGTGGTAAAAAAGACGCCAAAGACAACGTTATCTTAGTCAAGCAAGAAGAGGTGATAAACGTTGCTACTATCCAGTCACGTATTAGCAATATGTTTCGTATTACCGGTATTAATAGTACAAAAGAAGCTCGTCATCTTTCACTACTACTACGTGCTGGGGCACTGATTGCACCGATTAAGATTGTGGAAGAGTGTACTATCGGGCCTACTCTAGGTATGCAGAATATCACCCAGGGTTTAGTAGCCTGCCTATGGGGACTGATAGCTTCTATATTATTTATGGTGATATGGTACCGTAAGTTTGGACTTATTGCAACTATTACTATTATTGCTAATTTAATTATGATTATTAGTATTATGTCTTTGTTACCAGGTATTACTCTGACTATGCCGGGTATCGCTGGCATTGTGCTCACGTTAGCGGTTGCGGTGGATGCTAACGTGCTTATTTACGAGCGTATCAAAGAAGAGTTACGTAAGGGTAGTAGCATACCACATGCCATTCACCAAGGATATCAGAGTACGTTTTCTAGTATCGTCGATGCGAATATGACAACTCTGATTACCGCTCTTATTCTCTATGAGTTTGGCACTAGTTCTATTAAGGGCTTCGCTATTACAACTGCTATTGGTATTGCTACCTCAATGTTTACCGCAATCCTAGGTACCCGTGCTATCGTTAATCTGCTATATGGTGGTAAATTAATAGATAAGCTTTCCATTTAGGATCGATCGGTCTATGAATCGACAACACAAAAGTGTTGATGAATGTCATTTCAGCTATAAAGCATACAATTTTATGCGCTGGTCCTCTATAGCGTTTAGTTTGTCGGTGATATCTGTTATCGCGTCTATTACTATTATGGTTGTGCATGGCTTTAATTGGGGACTAGATTTCACCGGTGGTATGGTTATTGAACTACATCTAAAGCAAGCCCCAGATCTAGAGCAAATGCGCGAAGTAATAGAGCAGGCAGGATTTAAAGATTTTTTAGTGCAGAATTTAGGTAGCAGCCGAGATATAATAATACGTATGCCGACAGTTGAAGATGATCTTCAGCAAAAACTAGACAATAGAGTACTTAGGGTTGTCAATCAGGCTACGGTGAAACGAGTCGAGTTAGTTGGACCTAACGTTAGCAACGATATCTTACAAGCAGGCAGCTTAGCACTATTACTAGCTCTCCTCTGTGTTTTTCTCTACGTTGGTTTCCGCTTTGAGTGGAGACTTGCTACCGGCACTGTGCTTGCTTTGATCCATGACGTTATTATTACCCTAGGGTTACTGTCATTATTTAAGATTGAGATCGAATCAACCATTATCGCTTCGCTGATTTCGGTTATTGGTTATTCGCTCAATGACAGTATTGTAGTTTCCGACCGAATACGTGAGAATTTTCGTAGAATTGGCGGCGGCAATGCTTACGATATTTTTAATCTTTCGCTGACCCAAATATTCAGTAGGACTATCATTACGTCAGCGATTACTATGATGGTGGTACTAATACTTCTTATATTTGGCGGCTCTATGCTACATAGTTTTTCGATTACGCTGTTGATTGGCGTGTTTATCGGTACGATATCATCGATCTATGTAGCTTCTGCACTAGCGCTGAAACTTGGTATCAAGCACGAACATATCCTGCCACATAACATGGAGAAAGAAAGCCCCGAATAACTATAGCTGTTGCACTAATAGATAGTGCTGCTTGCTTTCTCATAAGCAGCGTTCGCGCTACACTTATTTGGTCTTAATTAATCAGCTAGTTAGGAAGCGCTATCCATGCATTGCTTATTTTGTTTTGCCGTAGATACTAAAGTAATAGACTCCCGTCTCGTCGTAGAGGGAACACAAGTTCGCCGCCGCCGACAGTGTGTTATCTGTAATGAACGTTTTACTACTTTTGAAGTAGCAGAGTTTATCTTGCCACGAGTAATTAAAAGCAATGATATGCGTGAATCATTCAACGAAGATAAGTTACGCAGCGGTCTTATTAAAGCTTTGGAGAAACGTCCCATCAAATCCAACGATATCGATATGGCTATAAATAACATTAAATTTAATTTATGCGCCATAGGAGAGTGCGAAGTACCGAGTCAAATCATTGGTAATTTAGTCATGGACGTGTTGAAAAAACTAGATAAAGTTGCTTATATACGTTTTGCTTCTGTCTATCGCAGTTTCGAAGATATCCGCGAATTCGGCGAAGAGATAGCTAGATTACAAGATTAATCTTAAAGGCTTATCGAATGATATGTGATGAATTTTACCTGGCGTTGGCATTTAAGCTAGCCCGTCGCGGGCGATTTACAACCGCGCCTAATCCCAATGTAGGCTGTGTGATCAGCCGCGACCGCTGCATCGTTGGTGAAGGTTATCATGTACGTGCTGGCGAACCCCATGCCGAAGTGCATGCACTACGTATGGCTGGTGCGGCTGCGCGCGGCGCAACGGCTTACATAACTCTAGAGCCTTGCAGCCACCATGGACGTACTCCGCCATGTACCGAAGCGTTGATTGAAGCTGGCGTAACACGGGTGGCAGCTGCTATGCTCGATCC
>NZ_NJPO01000160.1 GCF_002855795.1 Candidatus Palibaumannia cicadellinicola | reverse complement strand
GTGTGCTACAACGATGTGTAGAAAATACTTCCATACGCCCGTGTACAGACGGGAGCTGACCTACCGTCTGCAATAAAGATGGTAGGGAATAACCTAGTGCAAGTAACGTTGCTAACGCCAGTAAAATATTACTAACATTAAATTCTCCCACAGACTTGCTATGAATAAGCCCATTTCCCCAGCAGGAATGAAACCAAATATCTACACCAAAAGTATGATAACGCACAGCATCCGCACACAACCAGTCACCTTGCCAATTACTCGGAAGCGAACCAGTTACAGTAACGGCTACCGCTTGCGGTAACCGTGCTAACCAACGCTGACCTACTCTATCATCAGCATTAATAATAGACTTATATACTTTTAAATCGTTAAATAACCGCCATTTTGCTCTTTCGTACTGCGCCATATCACCATGATAATCTAAGTGATCATGACTGAGATTAGAAAAAACAGCGGCTGCGAAGTGTAAATCGTTGACTCGATATTGCATTAAACTATGAGAAGATACTTCTATTGTACTAAAAGTTACTCCCTGTTCGTTAAATTGTCTTAATAATCGCTGAATCTCAACAGCTGAATCTGTAGTATTATTAGTAATTTTAATATTGTTTAATAAACCATTACCTATAGTACCTATAACCGCGCTGGTTTCACCCAGCAGCTGTACCCAATTTGCTAGTAGATGACTAATAGTGGTTTTGCCGTTGGTACCTGTAATACCAACCAAACGTAGAGTACGCGATGGCTGCTGATAAAAACGTCCTGCTAAAGCAGATAAAATCTGATTCAGTTGATATAAATAAATAATAGGTACGCCGTGTAGTTTATGTATTTTACCATCTTGTGTTTTATCTCCAGCTTCCGCTACTACCGCCGCTACTCCTTGCGTAATAGCTAGAGGAATATAGCGACGTCCATCAGTCTGGTTACCTTCTACAGCAACAAATAAATCACCAACTTGAGCAGTAAGACTATGCATACT
>NZ_NJPO01000159.1 GCF_002855795.1 Candidatus Palibaumannia cicadellinicola | reverse complement strand
TTCCGATCTATATTATCTATCAGTTATAAATAAACTAGATAGTTATCCAGAGTAGTTATCCAGAGTCGTTATCTACTATGTCACAACGATACATAGCAAATTTGCTTTTACGGTTGCTTAGGTAACAATTATGTATTACCGACGTTGATGCCAGAAACCACAAACTAGATAAAGATAAATAACACTTAATTTACCTCTTACCGAGGCTTAGTTGAGAAGATGACAGCAAGTTATGAAAAAGTACATCAGTAGTAGTGATCAGCAGCAAAAGATATTAATTATAGGTAGGCAGCGGTAATGTTATCTCTAACCACTCACCGTGTATTGCCTGGCTTTAGAATTAGTCTTAGCAGTAGTTTATTGTTTATCGGTGTAATATTAATACCACCGCTCTGCGCCCTATTAATACAATTGGCACATATGAGTTGGTCACAATACTGGGCTGTAATAACTAGCCCGGAGCTTGTGGCAGCCTATAAAGTCACTCTATTGTCAGCCGGTATAGCTTCTTTGTTCAATGCCGTTTTTGGTATGTTAATGGCTTGGGTATTGACCCGTTACAGGTTTCCAGGGCGAATGTTACTAGATAGTTTGATAGATTTACCGTTCGCTTTGCCTACCGCTGTAGCCGGCCTAACCCTAGCAACACTATTTTCCACTAATGGTTGGTATGGCGGTTGGCTGGCGCAGTTTGGAATACAAGTTTCGTATACCTGGTTGGGCATTACGGTAGCAATGGCATTTACCAGTATCCCGTTTGTTGTGCGTACAGTGCAACCGGTACTAGAAGAATTAGGATCTGAGTTTGAGGAGGCAGCCGAGACGCTGGGAGCAAGAAGATGGCAGACCTTTTTCTACATTATATTACCAGAGCTCGCGCCGGCGTTACTAGCCGGCACCGCACTTTCCTTCACCCGCAGCCTTGGTGAGTTTGGTGCCGTTATTTTTATTGCCGGCAATATCGCTTGGAAAACTGAAGTGACATCACTGATGATTTTTATTCGCTTGCAGGAGTTTGATTACCCAGCTGCCAGCGCTATAGCATCTGTGATCCTGGTAGTTTCATTGCTACTATTATTTGCTATTCATGTGTTGCAATTGCGTTTTGGCCGGCGTTTGGGCGAATAATGAGGATAATGAGGATAATAATGACCCCTATATCCGCTATTAATAATAATTATGTACCACACTATCCTGGCCATTGGAGAAAATGGCTCTTGATTAGCCTAGGTGCTATAATTTCTATACTGTTGCTAGTGATTCCGATGTTTTATATCTTTTTTACTGCCTTCTCGGAGGGCTTATCGGCCGTAGGGCGCAATATCATAGACAAAGAAATGTTACACGCTATCTGGTTGACAGTATTGGTCGCTATTATCACGGTACCAGTTAATCTGATTTTTGGCATTTTCATGGCATGGTTAGTAACGCGCTTCAACTTTCGTGGCCGTAAGTTGTTACTAACGCTAATAGATGTGCCGTTTGCGGTTTCACCGGTGGTAGCAGGGCTACTTTATCTGTTATTTTATGGTAGTAATAGCCCCATTGGGATATGGCTGAATAACCATAATATGTCAATTATGTTTTCTTGGCCTGGTATGGCGATGGTAACTATTTTCGTCACCTGTCCATTTGTGGTACGTGAGCTAATACCTGTTATGCTGAGTCAGGGCAGACAGGAAGATGAAGCTGCTATTCTCCTCGGAGCATCTGGCTCACAGATGTTTCATCGCGTCACTTTGCCGAACATACGCTGGGCATTACTGTATGGCTTAATTCTCACTAATGCCCGCGCCATTGGCGAGTTTGGAGCGGTTTCGGTGGTATCCGGCGGAATTCGCGGCGAAACATATACCTTACCGCTGCAAGTAGAATTACTATATCAGGATTACAATAACATAGGCGCTTTTACTGCCGCTGCGTTGCTGACTTTGATGGCAATATTAACTTTGTTTCTAAAGAGTGGCCTGCAATGGCGTCTCGCGCGCCATCAGGCAGAACTACAAACGAGGGAATCACAATGAGTATTGCGATCGAGAATATTAGTAAATTTTTTGAGCATACTAAAGTGTTAAATGATATCTCTTTAGATATCATCTCTGGTCAAATGGTAGCGCTATTAGGACCGTCTGGCTCGGGGAAAACTACGCTACTGCGGATTATTGCAGGTCTAGAACACCACAATAGCGGTAGTCTACGCTTCGCGGGAAAAGATGTTAGCCGGGTGCATGCTCGTGATCGTCATGTTGGTTTTGTGTTTCAGCATTATGCTTTATTCCGACACATGACTGTCGCAAATAATATCGCTTTTGGTCTTACCGTTTTGCCGCGCCGGTCACGTCCAAGTGTTTCCATAATTAAACAAAAAGTTGCTAGCTTGCTGGATATGGTGCAGCTGGGACATTTAGCTAATCGCTATCCAGCGCAGTTGTCTGGCGGACAAAAACAACGTGTGGCGCTCGCACGAGCCTTAGCGGTAGAGCCGGATATTTTATTATTAGATGAACCATTTGGTGCCTTAGATGCCCAGGTACGTAAAGAGCTACGCCGTTGGTTGCGTCAGCTCCATGAAGATTTGAAATTTACCAGCGTATTTGTTACTCATGATCAAGAAGAAGCTATGGAAGTAGCAGACCAAGTAGTAGTCATGAGCCAGGGTAATATCGAGCAAGTTGGTACACCGCAGGAGGTCTGGCGTAATCCAGCTAGCCGATTTGTCTTAGAGTTTCTAGGTGAAATAAACCAACTGGAAGGTGAGATATGCGGCTCACAGCTTTTTGTAGGCGCGCATCACTGGCCGTTGAATTATTCTACCGGTTACCAGGGAAAAGTTGATTTGTTTCTGCGACCTTGGGAAATCGAAGTCAGTGAACTGTTTAGTACACGCTGTCCATTACAAGTACAGATAGTTGATGTCAGTCCACGCGGATATTACTGGCAGTTGACTGTTCAACCTTTCAGTTGGCATCGGGAAACGCTGACTGTGGTAATCCCTGGTGACGTACCCAATACACCGCAGCGAGGTACATACCTCTATCTGGGGGCTCAGAATGCTCGATTATACGTAGGTGATAAAGCTTTGCAGCCAGTAGCTTTAGCAAAAATAGCTTGAGCTATGAGCTACATCTTCATAATCTACCTGTGGTTTATATGCTTTAAGTGCTAATATTAAAGCTTAATAATCTTGCAAAGAGTCTATTATGGCTTATCTTTATTTATTTATTGCAATTACTTCAGAAGTGATTGCTACATCATCGCTCAAAGCATCTGCTGGCTTTACTAAACTTTATCCCTCTATCGCTGTCGTCATGGGCTACCCCATTTCGTTTATGATGCTTTCACTAGTTCTAAAAACTTTACCAGTGGGTATTGCTTACGCTTGCTGGGCAGGACTAGGAATTTTTTTTGTAACTATTGCCAGCTATTTTTTATATGGACAAAAGCTTGATTTGTTTGCCATAAGCGGTATTAGCTTAATCATCATAGGAGTGCTTATAATAAATATTTTTTCCGAAACAGCACGTTCTAATGTTTAATAGTATTGCAGTAATAGTTGGTTATCAAAGATAGTACCGTAAGACATTATTTACGGGCTATACGGCCTGCCGGAATCCATTGGTCTCATGTTTGTCGAGACCGTATCATTTCTTAATAAGGTAAAATACGAACCGCTGATGAATAAAACACAGGTAGCCTGGATAAATGAGGCAGATTGTATTGGCTGCACTAAATGCATCCAACTGTGTCCTGTTAACGCCATTATTGGCACGCGTAAAGCAGTACATACCGTAGTACGTGATCTTTGTACTGGCTGTGCTCGCTGTATTTACCCCTGTCCTACTGACTGTGTGGTAATGCGTTAAGCATGACGTCACTTTGCATTGATACCATATTAACTAAAGGTAGTACCAAATAAATGATATAGCTCAGCTTCACAGTTTGAGATTATTTTTTTTGATCAATCAATCGGGCTATTGCCAGTTAAGCAAGCAATAGTGTTTTTTACCACGTTGCAAGAGCGTGTAACGTCTATACAGACGGTCTGCTTCGCTAAAAACGTACTCGATCGAAACTTGTTTCTTACCATTGATTGCTATTGCGTTGGAGGTAATCATTTTGCTAGCTTGCCCGCGGGACGGCGCAAGTGAGGCAGCTACTAGTGCTTGCTGCAAATCCATATTTTGGGTAATGGTTACCATAGGTATCCCATCTTGGGCTAGTTGGTTTAACTCATTCTCAGTTAAATCGCAGAACGAGCCGGTAAATAAGCTCGCGGTGATACGTTGTGCAGCCGCTAAACCATGCTCGCCGTGTACCATACGAGTTACTTCTTCTGCCAGTATATATTGAGCGCGTGGTGATTTGTTACTGATGTGATCTTCTTCTTCTAACGCCTTGATTTCAACTAGTGACATCAAGGTAAAAAATCTGAGAAAACGATAAACTTCTTTATCAGAGGTATTGAGCAAAAATTGGTATAGTTTGTATGGACTAGTCTTGCAGGAATCTAGCCACACCGCACTATCCTCGCTCTTACCAAATTTGGTACCATCAGATTTGGTAAGCAGTGGCACTGTTAAACCATATACCGTATTCTGATACATCCTCCTAGTTAGATCGATCCCAGAGATGATATTACCCCATTGGTCCGAGCCTCCGATCTGTAGGACTACGCCATATTGTTTATTTAAACAGGCAAAGTCATACCCTTGCAATAAATTGTAAGAGAATTCGGTAAAAGAAATACCGCTTTCGTATCGGTTAATACGTCGTTTGATGGCTTCTTTATTGATCATTTGGTTGATAGAAAAATGTTTGCCGATATCGCGTAGGAAAGTCAGCACATTCATTGCTCCGAACCAGTCATAGTTATTAGCTGCGATAGCGCTATTGTTGCCACTATTAAAATCTAAGAACAACGAGATATGGTATTTTATCTTTTCTGTCCAAACCTGCGTAGTCTCTATAGTATTCAACTTACGTTCGGTTGCTTTAAAGCTAGGATCTCCAATTAGACTAGTGGCACCACCAATCAGCACAATCGGTCGATGACCAGCTAGTTGAAAGCGTTTAAGACACAGTAAAGGTAGCAAATGCCCTAAATGTAAGCTATCGTTAGTAGGATCGAACCCACAATAGAGTGAAATGGGTCCAGCGGTTAACCGGTTAACTAACCCCTTATTGTCTGTAACCTTGGCAATCAGATCTCGCTCCTGCAATTGTTGTATTAAGTTACTACTTACCATCCATCAAACATCTCCTTATACAAAATACAAAAGAGCTTTTTACGGCGCTAACCTATCAATATGCCAACCACTGTCTACGCGTTGGTAAATAAATCGATCATGCAATCGGTGCGCCCCACCCTGCCAGAACTCCATAGCATCAATGCTGATACGGTAGCCGCCCCAAAAGCTTGGTAACGGTACTTTACCTTGCTGAAAATTATTTTTTAATTCCAGGAAAGCATTTTCCAGCACTTGACGAGCATCAAGCTTACTAGACTGTCGGGAAGCCCAGGCACTAATCTGGCTATCCCGTGGACGACTATAAAAGTAATGTATCACTTCACTGAGCGATAATCGTTCGGCACGGCCTAGTACCATAACCTGTCGCTCCAAAGCATGCCAAGGAAAATGCAAGCTAATACGTGGATTATACGCGAGATGCTGTGCTTTGCGACTTCCTAGATTAGTATAAAAGACCATACCCCTGATATCGAAGTGTTTCATCAAAACTAAACGTTGATAGGGTTGCCCGGTTTTGTCCACGGTTGCGACATTAACTACGGTGGTATCAAACAATTGCGCAGTGCGGGCTTGCTGCAACCATAGCTCAAATAACTGCATAGGTTCTACCGTTAAATCAGCACGACGTAACCCGCTTTGTGTATACGCCCGTCGTATCCGGGCGATATCAATTTTTTTGTTATTCATAATTTAAAGAGGAAATATAATAGATTTACTTACCTAGCTAGCTACCAAAGTATCATTATTTATTTATGTTGAAAACCAAATAAATCTCATAAAATG
>NZ_NJPO01000158.1 GCF_002855795.1 Candidatus Palibaumannia cicadellinicola | reverse complement strand
CTTTGGTCTTAGGATAGTTATCCAAATAGTTTGAAAAAATTTTTTTTTTGATGTTTATCAAATAATTAAACAGAAGAATAAGATAAACTATTTAGATAAATTTATCTGTATAGTGTGTTGACACTAATGAAAAATATTGTGTTAATACTGATAATAAGTCTTGTATTAGCAAGTAGTGCTTCAGCTGTTCAATTTACTGAAGGTAAAGAATATATTTGTCTCAATAAGCCTGCTACCTGTGAAGCACAGGTTTTGGAATTTTTCTCTTTTGACTGCCAGCACTGCTATCAATTTGAGCAGGTGTATCATATTTCTAGTAACGTCAAAAAATTATTGCCGGCTAATACAACAGTTACTAAATACCATGTCAACTGCCTAGGACCGCTGAGTAAACAGCTTACCCAGGCCTGGGCAGTAGCAATGGCGCTAGGCGTAGAAGATAAAGTAAGCCAGCTAATGTTCTCTGCCGTGCAGAATACCCAGTCTGTGCAAACGCCAGACGATATCAGAATGGTTTTTATTAAAGCGGGTGTAAGCCCTAAAGAGTATGATTGGGCATGGAATAGCTTCGTAGTAAAATATTTACAGAGACAGCAAGAAAATGCCGCTATTGATTTTCAATTACGTGGAGTACCAGCTATTTTTATCAAAGGAAAATATATGATTAAAAATGATGGATTAGATATGAGATCAATAGATCTTTACATGAAACAATTTAGCGATGTAGTTACGTTTCTACTGACTCAGTAGTTTTTGTTTATATCAGCTCATGGCTTACTAGATAAGCGGTTAGAGTTTCAAACTCATAACTTAGGATTATCTAAGTCTAAGGTTATGGCACGTGCTTCGCTTTCTAGCAGTACTGGGATGTTAGCACGAATTGGATAAGCTAGTCCATCTGATTGACAAATCAGCTCTTGCTGTTCTTTGTTAAAGTCAAGTTTGCCGTTACATACCGGGCAAGCAATTATTTCTAATAATCGATTATCCATCATATCTCCAGAAAACAGGACAAAAGTAAATCTAGTAGAAAATAGTATGGCGTAGTTTGATTCTAGCACTCACACGCACTGCA
>NZ_NJPO01000157.1 GCF_002855795.1 Candidatus Palibaumannia cicadellinicola | reverse complement strand
ACTCATAAACATAAAATAAAAATTTATATTTGTCAATATTTATGTTATATGTTTATTTTATATAAAATTTATTTAGTGTTAACTATTTTAGAATTTGGTAAATCAATAATAGTACCTTCATAAATTTTAGCTGACAAATTAATAGATTCATATAACGTAGGATGAGCATGAATAGTTAATGCTATATCTTGTGCATCACAGCCCATCTCAATAGCTAGACTTATTTCGCCAAGTAACTCACCTCCATTCGTTCCTACAACTGCTCCCCCGATAATTTTATTATTAGTTTTATTAAAAATTAATTTAGTAATTCCATCTTTACAATTAGATACAATAGCTCTACCTGAAGCCATCCAAGGAAAAATAGATACTTCATAGTTAATACCTTTTGCTTTAGCTTCTTTTTCAGTTATACCCACCCAGGCTACTTCAGGCTCTGTATAAACAATAGAAGGAATTACTTTAGGATCAAAGTAATGAGTCTGATTGGCAATAACTTCTGCAGCAACATAACCTTCATGTATTCCTTTATGTGCTAACATTGGTTGACTAACAATGTCTCCTATCGCATAAATATGTGATATATTAGTACGCATTTGTTTATCTACATGGATAAAACCATTATCGTCTACTTGAATGCCTGCTTGTTTCACATTTAATAATTTACCATTGGGATAACGGCCAATCGCTATTAAGACAATATCATAACGTTGAATATCAATTTGATTGGTATTAAATAGTATACTTACATAAATACCATCTTTTTTAGATTCTATGGCTGTAACCTTAGTTTGTAACATAATGTTAAATTTACTACTAATATGTTTATTAAATACTTTAATAATATCGTTATCAACAGATGGAATAATTTGATCTGACATTTCTACGATATCTATTTCTGAACCTAATATCTCATAAATAGTTGCTATTTCTAACCCAATAATACCTCCTCCTATCACTAACATTTTCTTGGGTATGAAATTTAATGCTAATGCATCAGTAGAATTCCAAATTCTTTGATCTTTAAAAGATATAAATGGTAATTCAATAGGACTAGAACCAGCAGCTATTATCGCATTATCAAATGTAATAGTAGTCATTAAATTATTTTTTAATACTTTTATCGTATTATGACTAGTAAATTCTCCATAACCATTAATGATTTTTATCTTGCGTTCTTTAGCCATATTAG
>NZ_NJPO01000156.1 GCF_002855795.1 Candidatus Palibaumannia cicadellinicola | reverse complement strand
AAATATCGATGATCATCAGGAGTATACGGATAAATTGATTAACTATTTCTCAATTATCACATATAAATCTGATGTTCGTACCGAAGTTATAGTTGTAACTATGCTGATACAAAGTTACGACACTCATATAACAATATATAGTACAGACTACGACCTTTGATGTTTTCGTGAGCAGAAACCTTTAATAAACAGACAGGGAGCTATTACTATTTATAGTTGTACAGTAATAGCTATCACAAAAGTAAAAACAACAAGGAACAGTATTCGATTAAAATAAACTTATGCGAATAGTTTATTTAACCGCAAAGATTGATCCTACTATTTTACTCAACTAGTAATATTCGACTGGTATTAGTGGTACCAACCATATTCATAATATCTCCTTGGGTAATAATGACTAAATCTCCAACTACTAAATAACCTTGATCACGTAGCAAACTAATAGCATGAATAGCGGTTGCCATACCATCACCATTATGATGAAAATAAACAGGGGTAACTCCGCGATATAATGCTGTAAGGTTTAATGTCTGCTCATGGCGAGATAGTGCAAAAATAGGTAAACCTGAGCTAATACGAGACATTATCAATGCAGTGTGACCAGACTCAGTCATTGATATAATTGCGGTAATTCCTTTCAGATGATTAGCTACGTACATTGCTGACATTGCAATAGCTTCTTCGATATTATCAAACAGTACATTAATTCTATGTTGAGAAATATTCATGCTAGGTATTTTTTCTGCTCCTAGACAAACCTTAGCCATGGCAGTCACAGTTTCTATTGGATACTGACCAGTAGCAGTCTCCGCAGATAACATTACAGCATCGGTACCGTCTAACACGGCATTAGCTACATCCATTACTTCTGCACGAGTAGGCAGAGGATTGGTGATCATTGACTCCATCATCTGGGTTGCTGTGATAACTGCACGATTCAATTGACGAGCACGTCGAATTAATTTTTTTTGAATACCTACTAGTTCTGTATCTCCAATTTCAACACCTAAATCTCCACGTGCTACCATAACAACATCTGAAGCTAAAATAATATCATCCATTGCTTCATCAGAGGCAACAGCTTCAGCACGCTCGATTTTGGAGACTATTTTCGCATTACTACCAGCATCACGAGCAAGCTGACGTGCATAGATGATATCTTTACTAGTACGTGGAAAAGATACCGCTAAGTAGTCAACCCCAATCTGAGCAGCAGTAATGATGTCTGCTTGATCTTTTTTTGTGAGAGCCTCAGCGGAAAGACCCCCACCTAATTTATTAATACCTTTATTATTTGATAGAAAACCACCTACAGTAACTTCAGTATAAACTCGGAATTCTTGAACTTTGAGTACTTTTAACTGTATCCTACCATCATCTAATAGCAATATATCGCCTGGAAACACATCATCGGGCAAGTTTTTATAGTCTATACCAACTTGTTTACAGTTACCTACCCCACATGCAAGAGTAGCATCAAGTATAAATTTATCTCCAATTGCCAAAAAAATTGTATTCTGACAGAAGGTAGAGATACGAATCTTAGGACCCTGTAAATCACCAAGAATCGCTACATGACGTCCTAAACTAGCAGCAATGTTACGTACTTGTTGGGCACGTCGTATATGATCTTTGGTAGTGCTATGTGAAAAATTTAGACGTACCACATTAGCACCAGCTAAAATTATTTTTTCCAGATTATGATCACGATCAGTAGCAGGACCAAGAGTAGTTACTATTTTTGTTCTTCTTAATCGTATTAACATAGAGAACTCCATTCAATTAGGATTAATTAATACATTTATTATACAATATTTTTATTATAACAAAATATAATTATATTAATTATTACATTAATTTTATTACTTATTAA
>NZ_NJPO01000155.1 GCF_002855795.1 Candidatus Palibaumannia cicadellinicola | reverse complement strand
ACATAATATATAAATATTATTATCACTATACTGTTAAATATATAGTTACAGTTATGAACTATTTTTATTTGTTTTGCTACTTAATTATTACGGACAAACTATGGCATCATTTTCATGTTAAAAATTTTTAATACCCTGACAAAAAAAAAAGAGGAATTGAAACCTATTCATGCTGGAAAAATAGGTTTATATGTATGCGGTATCACCGCATATGACTTGTGCCATATTGGACATGGGCGTACTTTTGTCGTTTTTGACGTAGTAATCAGATATCTACGCTATTGCGGTTATGAAGTTTATTACATACGTAATATCACTGATATTGAGGATAAAATTATTCGCCGCGCAGCTAAGAACGGTGAAACTAGCCAGCAACTTACTGATAGAATGATAGTGGAAATGTACCAGGACTTCGACAGACTAAATATTTTGCGTCCTGACAAAGAACCACGAGCTACACAGAGTATCAAAGATATTATCTTATTAACCTGCAAGTTAATTGAGAAAGGACATGCTTATGTAGCTTCTAATGGTGATGTAATGTTTTCTGTAGAAAGCGCCCATAATTACGGTATTTTATCTGGTCAAGATTTAAAGCAGTTGCAAATGGGAGCCCGAATCAAAGTTACCAACGTTAAACGTAATCCAATGGATTTTGTACTATGGAAAATGTCCAAAGCGGGCGAGCCGAGCTGGACTTCTCCCTGGGGTAAAGGACGCCCAGGCTGGCATATTGAATGCTCTGCTATGAGCTGTAAACAATTAGGTAATTATTTTGATATTCACGGCGGGGGGTCTGATCTTATCTTCCCACATCATGAAAATGAAATAGCACAGTCTACTGGTGCCCATAATAGTCCTTACGTCAACATCTGGATGCACTCTGGCATGGTAATGATCGGTAATGACAAAATATCTAAATCATTAGGTAATTTTTTTACCATACGTGATGTACTCAAGTCTTACGACGCTGAAACAGTACGCTATTTCCTGATGTCTAGTCATTACCGCAACCAACTTTATTACAGCGAAAATAATCTTCGACAGGCTCGTGCTGCCCTAGAAAGTTTATATATCGCCTTACGCGGGACTAATCTGGAGGTACCACCCACCGGGGGTAACTACTTTATACAACAATTTATTATGGCAATGAATAATGATTTTAATACACCAGAAGCTCATTCTGTACTATTTAAGCTAGCTCATGAAGTCAATCTGTTAAAAACCTACAATACTAAAGCCGCACAAGGTATGGCAGCTACACTGCGCCATTTAGCACGTATTTTAGGTTTGTTAGAACATGATCCAGAAATATTTCTACACAACAAAGTTACGGCACAATATAGTGATACTGCCGCCATTGAGGCGCTTATTAAGCAACGTCATGACGTACGAAAAAGCGGTAAGTGGGCACAAGCTGACGAAATACGTCAGAAATTAGAAGAGCGTC
>NZ_NJPO01000154.1 GCF_002855795.1 Candidatus Palibaumannia cicadellinicola | reverse complement strand
GTCATTAATAAATATTTGATAGTTATATGTTAATATACTAATATATGTTCCTTTAACATGCCTCATGATGTGCAAAGCAAAGCAAAGACAAGGAGACAGACATATTAGCTTAGCGTATTAAATCTCTTCAGGAGAACGTAGAGAGGTAACTGCAATGCGTTCATTATGTTTTCTTTTTCGTTCTGATGCCATGTTAGCGCGATATACCCCTTGATCACCTACCATCCAAGATAGCGGGCGCCGTTCTTTACCAATAGCTTCTTTTAAAAGTAAAAGTGCCTGAATATATGCCTCAGGTCGCGGCGGGCAGCCGGGAATATACACATCTACCGGTAGAAATTTGTCTACTCCCTGTACTACAGAGTAGATATCGTACATACCCCCTGAGTTAGCACAAGAACCCATGGAGATAACCCATTTAGGTTCTAACATCTGATCATATAGACGCTGAATGACTGGGGCCATTTTTATGAATGGGGTACCAGCAACAACCATAAAGTCGGCTTGGCGCGGTGAAGCACGGATAACCTCAGAGCCAAAACGTGCTACATCGTGTACGGCAGTGAAAGAAGTCGTCATTTCTACATAACAACAGGAAAGGCCAAAGTTATAAGGCCAGAGAGAGTTACCACGTCCCCAATTAACAATATTATGTAGAATATGCTTTAGTTTACCTAAATAAATATTATGGTTTACATACTCCTCTAGTGGATCTGCTACACCCTTTTGCTTCTGTAAAGGGTAATTGTTTTTATCTTCAACGCGGGTAAGCGTGTAATCCATTTTAATTTCTCATGATTATTTTGGGGTCGGGGCGCTTTAAGCGTAAGAAACTATCTGGTGTCCAGTTAAGCCCGCCGATACGTACTAGATAAACCAAACTAATGAGTAAGATAAGAATAAACATTATTGCTTCGCAAAATCCTAACCATCCTACTTCACGGAGAGCGCTGGCCCAAGCATAGAGATAAAAAGTTTCGACATCGAAAATAACAAAAAACATTGCGACTAAATAAAACTTAGCGGCAAGCCGTAATCTCGCTGTTCCTACAGAATTAATGCCTGATTCGAAAGGAAGATTTCTCGAATGCACTGTAATGTGCTGGCGCCCTCCTAGTACAAAGCTAATTATGAGCAGAAAAGTACACAGTGCTATAGCACCAATAACAAAAATGGCAAACGCCCAATTATTAGCGATAACTTCAGTCGTCATCGACATTCTCTTTGCGAAGAATCATTCTATTTATTTATAGTATAGTGTTGATTGATAGTTTTATCTATTATATTTATAAAATATACCTAGTTATAAATTATATATAAATATATTAATATATTTATATATAATTAGTTATTATTCAATAACTTAATTTACTGTTATTTGTAAAATAAA
>NZ_NJPO01000153.1 GCF_002855795.1 Candidatus Palibaumannia cicadellinicola | reverse complement strand
GGGTGATAGTCCCGTACACGAAGATGCACAGGTTGTGAGCTCGATGAGTAGGGCGGGACACGTGACATCCTGTCTGAATGTGGGGGGACCATCCTCCAAGGCTAAATACTCCTGACTGACCGATAGTGAACCAGTACCGTGAGGGAAAGGCGAAAAGAACCCCGGCGAGGGGAGTGAAATAGAACCTGAAACCGTGTACGTACAAGCAGTGGGAGCACTCTTTATGGGTGTGACTGCGTACCTTTTGTATAATGGGTCAGCGACTTATATTCTGTAGCAAGGTTAACCGTATAGGGGAGCCGCAGGGAAACCGAGTCTTAACTGGGCGTTAAGTTGCAGGGTATAGACCCGAAACCCGGTGATCTAGCCATGTGCAGGTTGAAGGTTGGGTAACACTAACTGGAGGACCGAACCGACTAATGTTGAAAAATTAGCGGATGACTTGTGGCTGGGGGTGAAAGGCCAATCAAACCGGGAGATAGCTGGTTCTCCCCGAAAGCTATTTAGGTAGCGCCTCGTGAATTCATCTTCGGGGGTAGAGCACTGTTTCGGCTAGGGGGTCATCCCGACTTACCAACCCGATGCAAACTACGAATACCGAAGAATGTTATCACGGGAGACACACGGCGGGTGCTAACGTTCGTCGTGAAGAGGGAAACAACCCAGACCGCCAGCTAAGGTCCCAAAGTCATGGTTAAGTGGGAAACGATGTGGGAAGGCATAGACAGCCAGGATGTTGGCTTAGAAGCAGCCATCATTTAAAGAAAGCGTAATAGCTCACTGGTCGAGTCGGCCTGCGCGGAAGATGTAACGGGGCTAAACCATGCACCGAAGCTGCGGCAGCGACGCTTAGGCGTTGTTGGGTAGGGGAGCGTTCTGTAAGCTGTTGAAGGTGAACTGTGAGGTTTGCTGGAGGTATCAGAAGTGCGAATGCTGACATAAGTAACGATAAAGCGGGTGAAAAGCCCGCTCGCCGGAAGACCAAGGGTTCCTGTCCAACGTTAATCGGGGCAGGGTGAGTCGACCCCTAAGGCGAGGCCGAAAGGCGTAGTCGATGGGAAACAGGTTAATATTCCTGTACTTGGTGTTACTGCGAAGGGGGGACGACGAAGGCTTCGTCATCCGGGCGACGGTTGTCCCGGTTTAAGCGTGTAGGTGGGTGACTTTGGTAAATCCGGGTCGCTGTTAACACTGAGGCGTGATGACGAGGTGCTACGGTACTGAAGTGACAGATGCCCAGCTTCCAGGAAAAGCCTCTAAGCATCAGGTAACATTGAATCGTACCCCAAACCGACACAGGTGGTCAGGTAGAGAATACCAAGGCGCTTGAGAGAACTCGGGTGAAGGAACTAGGCAAAATGGTGCCGTAACTTCGGGAGAAGGCACGCTGTGCGAGGTGAAGAGACTTGCTCTCCGAGCTTTGCGCAGTCGCAGATACCAGCTAGCTGCC
>NZ_NJPO01000152.1 GCF_002855795.1 Candidatus Palibaumannia cicadellinicola | reverse complement strand
TAATGGTCAAAAGTGCCGTAATCAAGCTATTGCTATTCTATTCTCTTTACTTTATTTCACATCTAGCTAGATATCTAGGGACCTCAAATCTAATGTTCTCTTTACGTCCTATCAGTTCTTCAACGCTCTCGGCGCCTAGCGACTGTAGCCTGGATATAACTTGAAGGACGATAATATTCGGAGCTGATGCGCCAGCGGTTACACCAATAATATTCATTCCCTGTAGCCAGCTTTCTTGGATATCACTGGCGCTATCGATTAAATACGTAGGTTTACCAATACGCTGTGCTAGTTCGGCTAACCGATTAGAGTTAGATGAATTTTTTGAACCTACTACAAGCACAATGTCGGCAGCTATAGTCAGATTACGCACTGCCTCTTGCCGGTTAGTTGTTGCGTAGCAAATATCATCTTTACGTGGTCCGATGATAGAAGGGAAACGCTGGCGCAGCGCATTAATCACGTTTGAGGTATCATCTACAGAAAGAGTTGTCTGGGTTATAAAGCACAAATTATCGACACTTTTGACCTGCAGTTGCCAAACATCTTCCGGTGACTCTACCAGATAGATACCGCCGGCTGCATTATTGTATTGTCCCATGGTTCCTTCTACTTCAGCATGATCATGGTGACCAATCAAAATTACTTCGGTACCTTTACGGCTAGCGCGTGCGACTTTCATATGTACCTTAGTAACTAGCGGACAAGTGGCGTCAAAAACAGTTAGATCACGGCTAAGTGCTTCGTTACGTACGACTCGGGAAACTCCATGTGCAGAAAAAATTAGAAGAGAACCATCTGGAACATCGTCAAGATGTTCGATAAATATCGCACCTTTATGGCGTAATACGTTGACAACATAACTATTATGCACCACTTCATGACGCACGTAGATTGGCGCACCATAAATTGCTATCGCCTTTTCTACAATACTTATTGCACGGTCGACACCAGCACAAAAACCACGTGGGTTAGCAAGTATAATGCGCATTAATCGTCTCCGCGTTTTTTAGTAGGATGAAAGTAAATTTCTCGTACTATTATCGCCGCACCAATGCAGATACTAGAATCAGCTATATTAAAAGTTGGCCAGTGCAAGGTATCAACGTAAACATCAATAAAGTCGATTACCACACCATGTGTTATCCGGTCTAATAGATTACCTAATGCCCCGCCAATAATCATTGCATAAGACACGTTTGTGATGCTGGCCCTATTATTTGAACGGTACATTGTGACTGATAGGATCACGGATATTATAACAGCTATTAGCGCGAAAACCCAAATATTCCAACTACCTTTATCTGCCAAAAAACTAAAAGCTGCGCCCGGGTTCTGGGTATAGAAAATATTGATAAAAGGCATAACAGATACCGACTCTCCTAGCTTCAAATGAGTCATAACCCACTGCTTGCTGCCGATATCCATTGCTAATACTACCAGTGTCAACCAAAGCCAGGGTATTCCAGTCGATATTAAAGTACCAAGTATTAGCTTAGACAAACTTACGCTCTTCGCCCGGGCCGATTACATTAGTAACACAACGACCACAGATCTCAGGATGTTCGGCATTCTGTCCAATATCCTTTTCATAATGCCAGCAGCGTGGGCATTTTTGACCTGTAGCCTTATTTAAGGCAATCTTGAGTCCTTTCAGTATCTTGCTTTGAAATGTGTCAGAGCCAGCATGTGCATAATCAGCTACTTGTACCGCTGAAGTCAGCAATGCAAAGTGTAACTCATCGCCTAGTTTACGTAGTTGCATAGCAAGAAGAGGTTCTGAGTACAGCGTTATTTGTGCTTCCAGAGAACTACCAATACGTTTATTGGTACGCGCCTGTTCAATTACCTGATTGACGTCATTGCGTACCAGCAGCAATGTGTCCCAGTAAGCATCATTCATCGGTTGTACGGTATCTAGCTTTAACAGGGAGTGATACCACTCTTCAGTGAACACATACTGCGAACGGGTTCCAGGCATAAACCCCCATATTTCGTCGGCGGTAAACGATATAATCGGAGCTATCCATCGTACTAGCGCTTCGATGATATGAAAAAGTGCCGTTTGGCAGCTACGTCGGGCGATACTATCAGATTTAGTAGTATATTGGCGGTCTTTAATGATATCTAGATAGAAAGAACCCATTTCCACCGAGCAGAACTGCATAATACGTTGCACTACATTATGAAAGTCATAGCTCTCGTAAGCTGCTATTATTTCTTCTTGAGCAACTTGTGCTCTACTGACTGCCCACCTATCTAATACTATCATTTTGTCGGGATTAACGCTATGTAGCACTGGGTCGAAACCATTTAGGTTCGCTAGCAAGAAGCGCGCGGTATTACGTATACGACGATAGGTATCAGCGGAGCTTTTGAGTATTTCATCTGAAATAGCCATTTCATCGGAATATCCGGTAGAAGCTACCCACAAACGTAAAATATCTGCACCGAATTTATCTACTACCTGCTGTGGGCTTACCACATTACCAACAGATTTAGACATCTTACGTCCATTACCATCTACGGTAAAACCATGGGTCAGTACTTGTCCGCACGGCGCCTTACCTTTTATAGCAGTGGAGCTAATCAACGATGACATAAACCAGCCACGATGCTGATCAGTTCCTTCTAGATACATATCTACATCATGACCATAAAATTCAGGTCGCGCATCAACAACCGACGAGTGTGTCGAACCTGAATCGAACCATACATCTAGTGTATCAGTAATTTTGCTATAGTTAGCCGCATCATTACCTAATATTGTAGCGGGATCTAGATCCCACCAAGCCTGAATACCATATTTCTCAACTAGTTTAGCTACTTCTTCCATTATTTTGCCCGTCTGCGGGTGTAATGTGTTAGTGTGGTTATGTACGAATAACGACATTGGAACACCCCAAATGCGTTGACGTGAAATACACCAGTCTTGGCGATTAGCAACCATATTATAAATGCGCGTTTGGCTCCAGCTAGGGATCCACTGTATTCTGTTGATTTCTTTCAGCGATTTTTGACGTAAGTTTTTTTGATCCATACTAATGAACCACTGTGGTGTAGCACGAAATATCAGCGGGGTTTTATGGCGCCAGCAATGTGGATAACTGTGCTGCAGTTTTTCTGCATGCAACAGTGTGCCACTATCTTGTAGTAGACTTATCAAGATGCTATTGCTATTAAAAATGGGTATGCCGTCAAGTGATGAAAAAGTACCAGGTAGATAGCAGCCATCAGGACCCACTAAATTTGCTACTTCCAGACCGTACTTACTACCGATTACATAATCGTCTGTACCATGACCAGGAGCAGTATGGACTGCGCCGGTACCAACGTTTAAGTTTACGTGCTGGCTAAGAATTACTGGGATATCAAAGCCCATAAACGGATGATGGAACCGCAGTAGCTCCAGCAAGCTTCCTTTTACAGTGCCAAGTACCGTCCAGTTAGTTCTGCCTATCCGCTGTAGCACGCTATTCGCTAGATCTGCAGCTAAGATTATACCCTGTCCATTAACCTCAACTAGTTGATAGTTTAAATCTGGATGTACAGATATAGCTCGGTTAGCGGGTATAGTCCAAGGCGTGGTAGTCCAGATTAAAAATGAAACTGACTGGGAAAAATCTTGCACACCGAACTTAGCCGCAACAGCGCGCGCATTGGTCGCAGCAAAAGTTACATCGATAGAGAGCGACGTATAGTCGTAATATTCTACTTCTGCTTCTGCTAGTGCTGAACGGCAATCAATGCACCAATGAACTGGCTTATTGCCCTTATACAAGTGACCGTTAGCAATTATTTTACTGAGCGCACGGATGATATTGGCTTCTGTGGTAAAATCCATTGTCAAATAAATGTTTTCCCAGTCCCCAAGTACGCCGAGGCGGATAAACTCTTTTTTCTGCCAGGTGACCTGCTCAGCGGCATAACGTCGGCAAGCGACAAGGAACTCGGAAGTGCTAACTGTTTCACCAGGTTTGCCAATTAGTTGCTCTACTTTAAGCTCAATAGGTAGCCCGTGGCAGTCCCAGCCAGGCACATATGGCGAGTCGTAGCCCATTAATATTTTATACTTAATAATGATATCTTTAAGAATTTTATTAACAGAGTGACCGATATGAATACTGCCGTTCGCATACGGTGGCCCGTCGTGTAACAAAAAGATTGGTTTTCCCTTTTTCGCTTTGCGAATAGTTCTATATAAATCTTCTTTATACCAACGTTGTAGCATGATAG
The DNA here is from genome assembly GCF_002855795.1 of Candidatus Palibaumannia cicadellinicola. Lineage (GTDB taxonomy): Bacteria > Pseudomonadota > Gammaproteobacteria > Enterobacterales > Enterobacteriaceae > Baumannia > Baumannia cicadellinicola_C. The sequence continues at coordinate 8,266 of NZ_NJPO01000152.1, read as the reverse complement.
GTTCACGCCTTGCTAAATCGCCACGCATCATAAATTGAGTGTATGGTAAATTCAGAGTACTTTTATAATCATTCATTCGATTCTCGGTTTATTATTACTGTTTGAATCTGCTAGTTGCGGTCGTTGCGGTCCAAGCTCAAAATAGTGACGGGTACTCACTACATCATTAGCTATTTGTTGCTTTAATTCTTCTAGAGAGGCGAAACGTTGTTCATTACGCACTTTAGCGCGTATTACCACTTCTAGATGACAACCGTACAAGTTCAAAGTTGCATCGAGCAAATGGACTTCCATATTTTGTTGGTTTTGACAATTATTAGTAACTGTAGGACGGGTACCTACATTAGCTACCCCAGGTAATGGATATTTAGCTACACCGTATACCTGTACCGCATAAACCCCATTCAATGGAACCGGTAGTCCTTTAAGCGAGACATTAGCTGTAGGAAAGCCAATAGTCCGTCCTAGTGCATCACCATAGATTACCCGTCCTGAGATACGGTATAGGTGACCCAGCAGCGTCTCAGCCTCAACTAGACGATCTTGCGATAGTGCTTTGCGTACAGCGGTGCTGCTAATACGTCTACCCCCTTCTGTATAGGTAATGATGCGCATTACCTCGAAACCAACCTTGCTACCAGCATGCTGTAGCATAGTGAAATTTCCCTGGCGGCCTGTGCCAAAGTGAAAATCATCGCCAACACAAATAAAGCGTCCTCCTAACTTATGCACTACCAGATCAAATAAAAACGCATGGGCGCTTAGGTTAGAAAATTGTTTATTAAACGCTACGCATAATATCGCATCTACTCCGGCCGCAGCCAGGTATTTTACTTTATCTCGTAGACGGGTTAGACGTACTTGCGCCTTAGCACCAGAAAAATATTCTTGCGGCTGGGGTTCAAAAATCATTACCATAACTGGTAGCCTACGGCGGCGCCCCTCAGCCTGTAATTCAGTTATAAGTGCCTGGTGCCCACGATGAAACCCGTCAAAATTGCCAATAGTGAGCACACAGCCATGGTGACGTGGCTGTAAGTTATGTATGCCGCGAATCAGCTCCATATTAGGCTCAATAGAGTGGACATCGGCAGATTATAGCTCAGGTTAACTTGCTATTCTAATCTTTGAAATACCGCAAGTCGGGTCCTATGGTGCTAATTGTTTTTTCTTTGTTGTATTTTATCTGTTGATACTGATAGAATCTATAAGGAAATTATGTTCCTTCTCTGATGAGATTTTTGTTTAGGAGATTTAACGTTGGCAAACATCCAGTCAGCTAAAAAACGTGCTATACAGTCTGAGAAACGTCGTCAGCACAATGCTAGCCGACGTTCAATGGTGCGAACTTTCGTAAGAAAAGTCTACACTGCTATTGCTACTGGAGATAAAAAAGCGGCGCAAAGTGCTTTTTCTGCCATGCAACCGGTAGTTGACCGCCAGGCTAGTAAAGGTTTAATTCATAAAAACAAAGCAGCACGTTATAAAGCTAATCTAATTGCACAAATTAATAGAATGTAAAAGTTTTAGATTTACTAACGGGTTAAATCATCAAAAAACTTTTTGACTCCATCAAGAAAACTTTTCAATCGCGGACTATTTTGATTACCACTAGGTCCGCCAAAGCTATCTTCTAGCTCCCGCAAGAGCTGCTTCTGTAGTTCGTTTAACTTTACCGGAGTCTCTACTACTACACGGCACAGCAAGTCACCTTGGCTGCCGCTACGTACCGATTTTACTCCTTTGCCACGCATTCGAAACACTCTACCGGTTTGGGTTTCTGCCGGTACTTTTAGTTTAATCCGCCCGTCAATAGTAGGTACTTCAATTTCACCACCCAATGCAGCCATGGCAAAGTTTATCGGCACTTCACAGTACAGGTTATTTTCTTCACGGTCGAAAATAGGATGCTTACATACCTGCACCTGCACATACAGATCACCAGCTTGTGCACCATACTCGCCCGCTTCGCCTTCACCAGATAGACGAATGCGATCACCAGTATCGATACCAGACGGAATCTTCACGGACAGTGTTTTAGATTTTTTTACCCTACCGTGACCATTACATTTGATACAAGGTTCTTTTACTACTTTGCCATGACCATGACAAGTCGGACATACTTGTTGTACCGTAAAGAACCCCTGCCGTATTTGTACCTGGCCTTGACCGTGACAAGTAGGACAGGTGATCGATGAAGTGCCTGGCTTTGCACCATTACCATGACATGCTTTACACTCGTCTAAAACTGGGATACGAATTTCACGAGTGACTCCACGCACTGCTTCTTCAAGAGTAAGCTCCATGTTATAGCGTAAATCAGAGCCTCTGCTAGCACGCTGCCGACGTCCTCCTCCAAATATATCGCCAAACACCTCGCCAAAAATATCGCTGAAGTCAGCACTACCGCCCATACTCTCTTGTTCAAACGCCATATGGCCGTATTGGTCGTAAGCGGCACGCTTTTGCCCATCGGTTAATACTTCGTAGGCTTCTTTGATCTCTTTGAATTTTACTTCAGCTTCAGCATTTCCTGGATTCCGATCTGGGTGAAATTTCATTGCTAGGCGTTTATAAGCCTTTTTTATTTCACGCTCGTCGGCATTTTTAGAAACTCCTAAAATATGATAATAGTCTGATTTCGCCATCGTTTCTTTCTGTCCTCAACATGCTGGCACGAACAAAGATTTTTGTTTGATACTCGAGCTTGCAACTAACAGCAGCGAGGACTCAACCTGTTCGGGGCGATTATTTTTTATCTTTTACTTCTTCGAACTCAGCATCGACAACGTTGTCATCGACCTTAGTGTTATCGTCTGCAGCCTGGGTTTGCTGTGGCGTAACTTTGAGCAATTTACTAGAAATTTGGATCAAAGACTGCATTGTTGTTTCGATATCAGCTTTGTTTTCACCTTTCAACGCTGTATTCAAATTTTGACGAGCATCTGCTATAGCCTTTTTTTCTTCGTCCGACAACTGGTTACCGTACTCTTCTAACTGTTTGTTAGTGCTGTGCATTAAGTTATCAGCCTGATTACGGATCTGTACTAACTCTTCAAATTTACGATCAGATTCGGCATTTGCTTCCGCTTCTTGTACCATCTTTTTAATTTCTGCTTCACTCAGACCAGAGGATGCTTTTATAGTAATTTTTTGTTCACGCCCGCTTTTTTTGTCCTTAGCTGAGACATGCAGAATCCCATCGGCATCAATGTCAAACGTTACTTCTATTTGCGGAATACCTCGTATCGCCGGTGCAATACCATCTAGGTTAAACTGACCTAGAGACTTATTATCTCCAGCACGTTTACGTTCACCCTGTAGTACATGAATAGTCACAGCAGACTGGTTGTCCTCTGCAGTAGAAAACACTTGGCTGTGCTTAGTTGGAATCGTAGTATTCTTAGGAATAAGCAGCGTCATCACCCCACCCATGGTTTCTATGCCTAGCGACAATGGAGTCACATCCAGTAATAGCACATCTTTTACATTTCCAGATAGTACGCCGCCTTGAACCGCAGCACCGATAGCAACTGCTTCGTCTGGGTTTACATCTTTGCGTGGTTCTTTACCAAAAAAGTCGGTGACTTTCTTCTGTACTAGCGGCATACGAGTTTGCCCACCAACTAATATTACGTCTTTAATATCCGAAATAGACAGGCCAGCATCTTTCAACGCTACTTTTAAAGGCTCCATAGTACGGTGAACCAAATCTTCTACTAAAGACTCAAGTTTGGCACGGGTAACTTTGATATTCATATGCTTAGGACCAGTAGCATCAGCAGTGATATAAGGCAGGTTCACATCAGTTTGCTGCGCGGCTGATAATTCTATTTTTGCTTTTTCAGCTGCTTCTTTCAAACGCTGCATAGCAAGTGCATCATTACGTAGATCGATACCTTGGTCTTTCTTAAACTCATCAACTAAATAGTTAATCAATCTACTATCGAAATCTTCACCACCAAGATGGGTATCGCCGTTAGTAGCCAAAACTTCAAATGTTTTCTCACCATCAACATCATCAATTTCAATAATGGAAATATCGAATGTCCCACCACCAAGGTCATAGACAGCGATAGTACGGTTGCCTATTTCCTTATCTAAACCGTAGGCCAGAGCTGCAGCAGTTGGTTCGTTTATAATGCGCTTAACCTCTAGACCTGCGATCCTACCTGCGTCTTTAGTTGCTTGTCGCTGTGTATCATTAAAGTAAGCAGGTACGGTAATGACCGCTTCAGTAATAGATTCGCCTAGATAATCTTCTGCCGTTTTTTTCATCTTTTTTAAAATCTCAGCTGAAATCTGCGGGGGTGCCATTTTTTGGCCCTTAATCTCCAGCCAAGCATCACCATTATCGGCAGCAATTATTTTATAAGGCATGATATTCACATCACGCTGTACTTCTTCATCTTGGAAACGGCGACCAATTAAACGCTTGATAGCAAACAGGGTATTTTGCGGGTTGGTAGCAGACTGACGTTTAGCCGGTTGGCCAACAAGAATCTCTCCATCTTGAGTATAAGCAATAATAGAAGGAGTGGTACGATCTCCTTCACTATTTTCTAGTACACGAGGTTTAGTACCTTCTACAATTGCAATACAGGAGTTGGTTGTACCTAAGTCAATCCCAATTATTTTTCCCATCTAAACATCTCCACAAAAAAGGTCAAATTTGTTGTTATCGTAAACCTAATGTGCATTTATAAACTAGTTTGGTTTATTTTTCGCTGTTGGTTTATTTTGCCGGTTTAACAACCTTCGATGCCAATTAAGATGGGGTCACACTGCCCAGCATCAAGGGGGATAATATAAAAAAATCCATGGTATCCTACCCCAAATGTCATTAATTGATAGTGATTGAACCAAATATACTGAAAGATTGTGAATTGTTATTAGGCAGCAAGATGAAATTTATTTAATCAATTTCTTAGTAACGTAAAGGTTTGTCTCCGACAGGAATCGAACCTGCAACTAGCTCTTAGGAGGAGCTTGTTATCTCCTTTTTAACTACGGAGACACAGATTAATGATTATTATCATATTTACTGGTAGAAGGTCTGTGATCTAACTGACTCAAGCTAAACGGTTATGTTATTAGCTATTATTCTCATGCTAGAGAATAGTTACTTTACTACTATTGAAACAAAAACGATACTTTATACTAATCTGCATCCTGTAGACCGGCATAATTATCAAACCGTGACCACTGCTCGTTAAAAGTCAACCGCACAGTACCGATAGGGCCATTACGCTGTTTGCCCAGAATAATTTCAGCGATACCCTTCATTTCGCTGTTATCATGATAAATTTCGTCACGATAAATAAACATGATTAAGTCCGCATCCTGTTCTATAGAACCTGATTCACGTAAGTCTGAGTTGACCGGCCGCTTATCTGCACGTTGTTCTAGGCTTCGATTGAGCTGAGAAAGCGCTACTACTGGTACTTGTAACTCCTTCGCTAAAGCTTTCAGCGATCGGGATATTTCTGCAATCTCTAGCGTACGATTATCGGCCAAAGCCGGTACACGCATTAGTTGTAAGTAATCAATCATAATTAAGCTCAAACCGTCGTGTTCACGGAACACCCGCCGTGCACGGGAACGGACTTCTGTAGGTGTTAAACCAGATGAATCATCAATATACATATTCCTTTTTTCTAGCAGAATGCCCATAGTGCTAGATAGGCGTGCCCAATCCTCATCGTCTAGTCTGCCAGTACGGATGCGCGTATGATCGACGCGCGACAGTGAAGCTAGCATACGTATCATAATCTGTTCACCTGACATCTCTAGGCTGAAAATAAGTACCGGTTTTTCTTCTGTCATAGCTGCATTTTCGCATATATTCATAGCAAAAGTGGTTTTTCCCATTGATGGTCGCGCAGCAACTATGATTAAATCAGACTTTTGTAAGCCAGCTGTTTTTTTATCTAGGTCCTGATAACCACTAGATATGCCAGTTACACCATCGTGTGGATTCTGATATAGCTGTTCAATGCGCGTCACAGTATCTTCTAAAATACGGTCAATGCTTTTAGGACCTTCATCTTTGCTGGCACGATTCTCAGCTATCTGGAATACCCTAGATTCTGCTAAATCTAGCAGATCTTCACTACTCCGGCCCTGCGGATTATATCCAGCATTTGCTATCTCATTAGCTACAGTTATCATTTCACGTACTACCGCCCGTTCATGTACAATATCTGCGTAAGCAGAAATATTGGCAACACTAGGAGTATTTTTTGATAACTCCGCTAAGTATGCAAAACCACCTACTGCGTCTAGCTCACCTTTCTGCTCCAGAGATTCGGAAAGAGTGATCAAGTCAATAGGTTTACTCATGTCTAGTAAACGCTGCATTTCTCTGAAAATTAACCGGTGCGGGCGATTAAAAAAATCATGAGTTGTTACACGTTCGGAGACATTATCCCACCGCTTATTGTCTAGCATTAAGCCGCCCAGCACTGACTGTTCCGCTTCTAACGAATGGGGTGGCATTTTTAAACCCTCTACCTGGTTATCTCGGGGTAAATTTATTTTATGAGTTACTTTTTTTTCTGACATAAAATGATTACTTTGCTTGATAGAGAATAAACGTAGGAATTATGCATTGTATCCTCTCTTAGAAAGATATCCTATGCGCTTTATAACCAATGCTTGATGGTAGAGAAGATTTTCTGTTTCTCTTTGAGTTAGGCCAGAACGGAAGATAAATAGGTTCCAGAACAACTAATGTTTAGTTTTTTGCTTAGATTACGCCTAAATATTATCAAAAGTTTCTCGCGAAACTCATATGTTTTTATATTTACGTTAAGGCAATGTGATGAGTAAACTATTAATAATTGATAATTATGATTCATTTACCTGGAATCTATATCAATATTTTTGTGAATTGGGTGCACAGGTCGAGGTAAGACGGAATGATAGCATTAACCTGATAGAGATTGAGCAGTTAGCCCCGCAGCAACTAGTTATTTCCCCTGGTCCCGGCACCCCAAACGAAGCTGGCATTTCCTTGTCAGCTATCCGTTACTTTGCCGGCAAATTACCTATCTTAGGTGTTTGCCTAGGTCATCAAGCTATTGGTCAGGTATTTGGTGCTCAGGTCGTACAGGCACGTAAGGTTATGCACGGAAAAATATCTATTATTAAGCACCATAGAAAAGGACTATTCGCGGGTTTAGCACAGCCAATCAAAGTGATACGTTACAATTCTTTAGTGCTAGATGCTACTAGCATTCCTCCTTGTTTAGAAGTAACAGCATGGAGTTTACGTGCAGGGGAAAAAGACGAAATTATGGCTATCCAACATCGTTCTCTGGCATTGAAAGGTGTACAGTTTCATCCTGAAAGTATTATGAGTGAACAAGGACATAAATTGCTGAATAACTTTCTGAGACTACGTTGCTAATGCTATTATTTTTAGGTAGCTGATAGGTCTCCTGCATGAGTATAATTAAAGCAACGTTATTTGATTTAATGAATAATATAACTAACTGTAGCTTCAAAATAAGCTAACGAAAATTAACGAGTACCATAAACTACAATAGTCTTACCATGGGCAGATAGGATATTCTGATCTTCAAGCATTTTTAAAATACGACCAACAGTCTCCCGTGAACATCCCACAATCTGCCCTATCTCCTGGCGGGTAATTTTTATTTGCATGCCGTCTGGATGAGTCATAGCATCAGGCTCTTTAGTAAGATTTAGTAAGGTATGTGCAATGCGTCCAGTAACATCAAGGAAAGCTAAATTACCTACTTTCTCTGAGGTAACCTGCAAGCGGCTAGCAATCTGTGATGCTAAGCGCATGATAATATCTGGATTAACTTTAATAAGCTGTCTAAATTTCTTATAAGATATTTCAGCTACTTCGCAAGTAGCTTTTGCTCGTACCCAAGCGCTGCGTTCCTGACCTTCTTCAAATAATCCCAACTCGCCCAGAAAATTATCTTTATTTAGATAAGATAGAATCATTTCTTTGCCTTCTTTATCCTTGATTAGCACAGTCACTGAACCTTTAATAAGGTAGTAAAGAGTATCTGCTTTTTCACCCTGGTAAATCAACGTACTCTTCGATGGATACTTATGAATATGGCAATGAGACAGGAACCATTCGAGCGTAGGGTCAGTTTGTGGTTTACTGAGAACCATTCTCTGTTATCCTCATTTTGTCATCGTTATCCTTTACTAAAAATAGTACAACCTATTGCTTTTTATTATGAGATAATTGCTATATTATGAATGTTATTTCGTTCGTAAT
>NZ_NJPO01000151.1 GCF_002855795.1 Candidatus Palibaumannia cicadellinicola | reverse complement strand
CACAAAAGTCAATTGATTATTTGTTCTAATTTCATTTCCTACTTAACTTCCTGGTATAAAATTGACCGGGAAGTCTAGAGAAGAAGAAGGTAGCCAATGTAAACGCCATTGCGCACAATTATTTTGTACCTCTCCGTCCCGTGTGACGAATATTCCTGGCGCAGCTATAAGTCTTTGATTATAGAAAAGCAACGGGGTACGCCTACGCTGCCATGGCGGCACTGCTAGCTTCTGCCATATTTTTTTTAGTGTACGACCATGACGATGGCCTACGATATGCAGCAATCCATCAACTTTGCCAAAACGTACTGACACCCCCTCATCCGATTGGGGTGCACGAATAACACTTACCGATGTATTGACTATATTAATATTCGGAGATATAACGGTATCATTTAGTTGCCTAATTAATAATCCTAAATGGTGTGGTAATAGTAATTGTGCTGTGGAAACTGGCCACAGTAATGCGTCTACTTTAGGTTCAGCTGATATGGGTGTAGACAGCAAATATAATCTGTCACGAAAACGACGCAGCAGTTTATTCCCAATCGCAAATTGCGGTACCGCATCACGGCGGCTGAGCGCTACCTCCTGCCAAAGATGAGCTAGTTGTTGGCGTGAGGGCATCTCAGCGCCTTGAGATGCTAGCCAGCGCCGCAGCAACGCCCCACGCCTAAGATGGCTCATGGGCAAAAGCGGCGTTAGTTGCAGCCCCCCGTCGGACCTAACAAGTGTAGTTAGGGTTTCTTTTAATAGTTCGTCTAAAAGAGTTTCCTGTTCCCCGCATAACTGTGCGCTACGTGTAGCTGCTTGACTAAATTTAGGCCAACGTTGCTGCAGTGGCATGAGTATACGTAGACGTAAAAAATTACGATCGAAACGATCATTTTGATTACTGTCATCTTCAATCCAACTAAGATTAAGAGCCACAGCATACGCAGCTAGTTGTGCTCTACTGCAAGCTAGCAACGGGCGCAGTAGTCTATGATCCCCCAAAGAGCTATTAGCAGCCATAGCAGCTAATCCTGCTGGGCCACTACCGCGTTTCAATGCCAAAAGTAACGTTTCTGCTTGATCATCTTGGTGTTGAGCAGTAAGTAACACTTCGCCTGGGACTAATACATCATGTAGCGCTTGGTAACGCGCGTTACGCGCGGCAGCCTCAATACCATTTTTAGGTGTAGGTATCGTTTCAAGCTTCACCCTAATAACTTTGAAAGGCACGGTACGCTGCCGGCATTGTTGTTCGCAATGCGTGACCCATAAATCAGCATGTGTGCTTAATCCATGATGAACATGCATTGCCCGTAAAGATAACTGCGGCCCAGTTTTCTGATTATTAGCGTCGCGTAGTGACTTCAATATCTCCAGCAAGACTGTGGAGTCTAACCCCCCGCATAAAGCTAACAGCAGCTGGTTATGCCCAGCAATAGATTCAGCGACTTGTTGTTGTAACCCATGCAGCACATTGCTTTTATACTTCATATAGTATGTATCCGCTGTAACAAGT
>NZ_NJPO01000150.1 GCF_002855795.1 Candidatus Palibaumannia cicadellinicola | reverse complement strand
ACTAAATAAAATCAGATATATGTACTATAAGCATATTTATCACACTAAAATATATACTAGTAGTGCCACTAAGAAAAAAAAACGAAGAGTTAAGTATGTACTTCTCTAAAATGCACGGTCTTGGTAATGACTTTATGGTCGTAGAGATTGTGACTCAAAATGTCTCTTTATCACCTGATAGAATTCGTTCTTTATCAGATCGGCATAGTGGAGTAGGGTTTGATCAGCTACTCGTGGTAGAACCACCTTATGATCCTGAATTAGATTTTCATTACCGTATTTTTAATGCTGATGGTAGTGAAGTTGCACAATGCGGCAATGGTGCACGTTGTTTTGCACGTTTTGTACGGATGAAAAAGTTAACTAATAAACGCGTGATCTACGTTAGTACCCAGACTAGGCGCATGGTACTAACAGTAATAGAAGATAATTTAGTACGTGTAGATATGGGCGAACCTAAATTTGAGCCGCAGCAAGTAGCATTTCATGCTACTAGTGAAGAGAATACTTATATCATGCGTCCAGCAGAAAATACTATATTATGCGGGGTTGTATCGATAGGTAATCCACACTGTGTCATGAAAGTGGATAGCGTCGATCACGCTCAAATTGCAACTATTGGTCCTATGCTAGAAAAACATAAGCGGTTTCCGGAACGAGCTAATATTGGTTTTATGCAAGTTGTAAACCGAGAGCATATTCGTCTACGAGTTTACGAACGAGGAACAGGTGAAACTAAAGCATGCGGTAGTGGCGCCTGTGCTGCGGTAGCAGTTGGGATTCAACATGGTCTACTTGCAGAGCAAGTACAAGTAGATTTACCTGGTGGCAAGCTAGCTATTAGCTGGCGTGGTCCGGGCCAGTCTCTTTATATGACTGGACCAGCAATTCATATTTATGACGGATTTATTAATTTATAACATATCAAACTAAATAGATATGCTAACAAACCAACAATATAAAACCATATGTTTATTCACTATATGCACGCTGTAGGATACAAAACATTGTGCTGTCGCATCCAGCTTGTTACGATCGTAAC
>NZ_NJPO01000149.1 GCF_002855795.1 Candidatus Palibaumannia cicadellinicola | reverse complement strand
GCAGTAGGTAGAAAATTTGAGAGAAAAAGTTGAATTAATATCACTTTACTAACTCAGAGAAGTAAGAGCATAAGTCACTTTGAGGTTGCAGTTGAACGTTATCCAGCCAGGCTGCGCCTGCGCGCAGTACTAACCTACCTGCTAGTAACCAACCCATAACAAGAGGATAAATTATGTGTTCTTGATTTTTTATCCTTTGTGCGAGTGTCATTTCGTTGTCGCTGGACAACACAGGTACGGGCGCCTGCAAGATAACCGGCCCACTATCTAGCTGATCTGTTACGAAATGTACCGTAGTTCCGTGTACCATGTCACCATTTTGTAGTACCTGACGGTGAGTATGTAAACCTGGATAAAGTGGCAAGAGTGAGGGGTGGATATTTAACAAACGGCCAGCGTAGTGGGTAACAAATTCAGCTGATAAAATACGCATATAGCCAGCTAGCGCCACGGCATCAGGTTGATAGCTATCAATCGTCGCTATCAGCGCGCGATCGAATGCTTCACTTTCAGTAAATTGTTTCCTATCGAGGGTATGGACATTAATATTTAGAGCAGCCGCGCGCGCTAGACCGTAGGCATTAGCTTTATTACTCACTACCGCCGAAATTTGCGCCGTTAGCTTTTTTTGCTGACAAGCGTCAATTAGCGCCTGGAGGTTACTTCCTTGACCTGATATTAACACCACAATCCGTTTCATCAGAAAATAAACACCTTTTTGTTACCTTCAGCTTGCTGAATTTCACCTAGTACCCAGGCTGTTTCTCCTAGGTTAGATAGAATACTCAGCGCCTGTTTTTGGCTGGAAGAAGGAACAACAATAAGCATACCAACTCCGCAGTTAAAAGTACGGTACATTTCATTACGGCAGATATTACCAGCCTGCTGTATCCAGTGGAATACAGCTGGCCATTGCCAGCTATGTTCATTAATGATCACCTGGGTATTAATTGGTAGAACGCGCGGAATATTTTCCCAGAATCCACCACCAGTTAGATGTACGATAGCATTTACCTGAGTTTGCTGGATCAACGATAGTAACGTTTTAACATAAATACGCGTAGGAGTTAGTAAATGATCTGCTAGTGATTTTCCTTCCACCTGAGTAGATTGAGCGTCAATCTGGTTAAATGATAAAATTTTACGCACTAGCGAATAGCCGTTAGAATGTAGTCCGCTAGACGCCAGCGCAAGTAGGGAATCCCCAGCTTGTACCGTACTACCGTCAATTATATTATCTTTTTCCACTACTCCAACGCAGAAGCCGGCAATATCATAGTCTTCACCGTGGTATATACCCGGCATTTCTGCCGTTTCGCCACCTACTAGCGCACAACTAGATTGCCGGCAACCTTCGGCGATACTGTGTATCACCGCCATCGCAGTTTCAATGTTGAGTTTTCCAGTGGCATAATAATCTAGAAAAAACAAAGGCTCTGCGCCCTGAACAACTAAATCATTTACGCACATTGCTACTAAATCAATACCGATCGTGTTATATCGCTTTAAATCAATAGCTAGGCGTAGTTTCGTACCAACCCCATCAATGCTAGATACCAGAATAGGCTCACGGTACTTCTGCGGCAGCGCGCACAAAGCACCGAATCCGCCCAACCTGCTCATAACTTCCGGACGTTCGGTTTGTTTAACAACGCTTTTTATACGGTCGACGAATGCATTACCTGCATCAATATCTACACCTGCGTCTTTATAGCTGAAGAAGGTTTTGTCAATCATTGCATGCTTTTTACCGAAATCTTTATCGTTTTAAAATAGGCACTTAATCATTTTAAATGTATCAGCCACTATTTGCGAGAAAGTAATTAATATTTCTTTTTACTGGTCTTA
>NZ_NJPO01000148.1 GCF_002855795.1 Candidatus Palibaumannia cicadellinicola | reverse complement strand
GTTTTTTTTCTATTAAGATAGTCTGTCGTAAAGGATGAGCCAGGAAATAAGCGCGTAATCCTAGATGTAGGGCGTTAGCGATTTTGTCCTGATAAGCACTGCTACCAAGTAGTTGCTCTTCCAGAGTATTACTGATAAAGCCGGTTTCTACTAGTAAGGATGGAATATCCGGAGAACGCAGTACTCCGAGGCTGGCATGTTCAGGCAGGTTTTTATGCAACACGCATATATTTTTTAATTGTCGCAGCACTTTCACCGCAATGTCATAGCCTACCCGCTGCGAATGACCAAACTGTAAATCTAAGACAACTTGGCTGAAGTAAGGATCTGTCTTACTATTAGCGAGCAAATTACCGGCGCCGCCTAGTAGTTCCGATTGTTTCTCGTATTGTTCCAGCCAATTAGCCATTTCGCTGTTGGCACGCCGGTTGGATAGTACCCAGACCGAAGCGCCACGAGCGCGGCGGTTGGGCGCTGCATCAGCGTGTATGGACACTAGCACGCTAGCTCTATGTTTACGTGCTACATCAGATCTACCCATCACCGAAAGAAAAGAGTCGCCGTCACGAGTGAGCACTGGTTTAAACATAGGATCGGTATTGAGCATAATTTTTAGCTTGCGGGCGATGGCTATCGTGACATTTTTTTCTTGAAGGCCATTGGGGCCAGTAGCACCTGGATCTTGACCACCATGTCCAGCATCAATAGCTACTATGACTGGTACAGTACTTGCTGGGAACAGGTGATTTATTGTGCGATAAGGTAAAGGTAGCTGCGTACTACTGGCTTCCAACATGTTTCCCTGAACATTAGTTGCCGAAATAGTAAACACTACATTGTAATGCCCACTAACTTGTTGTTGTATCGTTGCCCATGTGTAGGATTCGTACGTTAACTCTAAAACAAGACGTAAACTATGTTTATCTCTTGGCGTACTAGTGCGAATGCGTCTAATCAGATTATCTCCGCTAAAATGGAGCGGCAACTCTCCCTGCCAAAGTATCCTTTGGTGAATATCTAATACGACCCGCTCGGGATTATGCAGAGAGAAAAAAGCATATACTGGTGGTGCATTGAAACAGAGTGTGACCGTTGATTGAATGACGTTATTAGTAACTTGAATATTGTGTAGGGTAGCTGCAGCAGGCCTGCTCATAATCAATCCGATCACTAAAGCTAAAGTAGTATTAAAATATAGCTTCATGAATAAGGTTCCTGCTGCAAAGATAAAGCGGCTAGCAGCCGTTTGCCATTAGCGTTGAATGCTTCTGCCTTGGCCCGACGTATCGTCCCCTGATATTCTAGGGTCAGAGATAAATCCATAATTGGCAAAATACCTTTACCATACTGTGGCCACTCTATCAAACATAGAGAGCTATGATCTAAATAATCCAGTATACTAATCAACTCTAGTTCCTCTGTGTTCGTGTGAGCTAGACGGTAAAGATCAAAATGATAAACCGTCCAGCGTGTTAACGCATAGAGCTCTACCAGAGTGTAAGTAGGGCTTTTGACATTTCCAGCATACCCTAACGACCGTAGAAACCCCCGGCATAAGGTCGTCTTACCGGCGCCGATATTGCCATAAAGATAAATAACACAAGCTTGTTGGCATGCTACAGCTAATGCAGCACCTAAAGCGACGGTTGCAGTTTCATCTGGCAAAAGTATTACACGCTTTTCCATATTAGGTTTTTATGCTTTTTGATAAAAAGCAATTAATAGCATGCAACCGCTAGTAGCGGTAGCTTTGACGCAAGCAATCTGCCAAGAAAAAGAAACGAAAGCAATCATTTTTCCTCTAGCTAATCGCTCAAACTAGTATTGAGTCGGAAGATAATTGATTTAAAGTTAGG
>NZ_NJPO01000147.1 GCF_002855795.1 Candidatus Palibaumannia cicadellinicola | reverse complement strand
ACTTAAATGCTATCATTTTACTGCCTGCAGAGTGTTAATAATTATCGATATTTGCGTCACTGCATAAACCATAATTGATGTCAGTTTAAAACCTCTCAAGCTGGATTGGTTCTCTACGGTATCAACTGTAATAAGGTAAAAATGACCAAAATTGATTATTTAATGCGCTTAAGAAAATGCAGGACAATAGAAACACTTGAACGCGTGATTGAAAAAAACAAATATGCACTATCTAATGATGAATTAGAAATATTTAACTTAGCAGCAGACCATCGGTTAGCTGAGCTAACTATGAATCAACTATACGACAAAGTCCCAGTTTCAGTTTGGAAAAACGTACGATAAAATTCACAATAGTTATCAACTAATTTTGTCAAATCAACCCAGCAAATGAACCTAGGTTATAATAGTTTTATTATCTCTTCTTATTTTAAGATGAAATTATTGTTTAGAGAAGAGAAAGGAAGCCCAGCTAACGACATCTCGGCACATACATAGCCTGCTACGACTGCTTCCTTCCGGACCTGATCGATTTGACAAGTAAGCATAGTACAGGAGCACTAACAGGACTTCCATTAAGGTAGCCGTGTTGACAACTACCTGATTTTATTATTAAGTATTGCTCGCTTAAATGCAATAGTATTTATGCGAATGGACACCAGATGTTTTTACCATATACTGAAGGATAACTAAATGATACTAGTATCTGAAGAAAACTATCTGTGATGGAAAAGATTATGCCCGGACTCGGAATTGAACCAAGGACACGGGGATTTTCAATCCCCTGCTCTACCAACTGAGCTATCCGGGCAGAGGAGGCCTATACATTAGGCCACATTAACGCTATTTCGTCAATGACGTTTATCGTATAATTAGGATGATACGGCTATTTTAATAAATAATCCATTTAATCAATAACAACAATAGTATTTTGGTTAGTAGCGTGGTCTCTTATATTTAGGAGGGATTTAATTATACAGCGACAAAATATCATCTAATTGTCTCTCGGTTAAAAGACCAAGCTGCAACACTACTTGACGTACGCTCTTACCAGTTTCGACACCAATTTTACCGACTATATCGCAGTTATGATGGCCAATAACAGGATTGAGATAGGTGATTATGCTAATCTAGTTAAAAACATATTGTTTACATATTGATTAGTTAGCACTAATACCTACGATGCACTGATCCTGCCAATTCTAGCCCATATTGGTTAGAAAATAAAGATATTCAAACATTGCTTGGCTAATGACAGGCTCCATGACATTTAGCTGTAGCTGACCGGCTTCTGCCGCCATAGTAATGCAAGTATCGTTACCAATAACCTGAAAGCACACTTGATTAACTACTTAGGGAATAACTTGATTCACTTGAGCGGGCATAATCGATGAACCAGCAGCTTGCAATGGCGGGAGGTTAATTTCATTTAAGCCGGTTCACGGTCCTAAAGAAAGTAAGCGTAAATTGTTACAGATCTTGGATCATTTTACTGCCAGACGTTTCAGTACACTATGTACCATAACATATCGTCGTTAGTTTTTCTACTACGATAGTCTGATAACCCTCTGGTGTATTGATACTGGTACCGATAGCAGTAGCACCTAAATTAACCTATAACAGTAGCTCAGTGCTGCGTAGTAAATTAGTATTATCTTCCTTAAGTAATACATTAAACGTATGAAACTATTGACCTAGCGTCATCGGAACCCCAATCTTGTAATTGGGTCCGGCCCATCTTAAATGTAGCGGCGAAAACCTGGGATTTTTGTTCAAAGCAGGTACCTAGATAATTAATAGCTTATCTAAGATAGGTGATCTAACCATTTTTTAATATATATAATTGATATATATTCTATACCTAATCATTAGCTCTTAGGT
>NZ_NJPO01000146.1 GCF_002855795.1 Candidatus Palibaumannia cicadellinicola | reverse complement strand
ATTGACTGATATGGTAATTGAAAGACTAATTTTAGCTAATTGTTATCACTCAAATAAACATAATAATGTCAAATAATTATCGTTTGGTTATAAATCATTTTCTTTTATAGTTATGTGTTTTGACTAAAAATTACGCAACTAAACAAAAAATTATTTTTTTTCCCCTTGAAGCGTTCTTGAACGCCCCCATCATTAACGCATGAAGGGGGCATAACTAGATGCCCAACATTCATCCATCCGAAAAAACTGACCTAGCTTTTATTTAAGGGGAGCTATCAATGAAAATTCGTCCATTACATGATCGTGTTATCGTAAAGCGTAAAGAAGTTGAATCGAAATCAGCAGGTGGCATCATGCTGACAGGCTCTGCAGCAGGCAAATCTACCCGTGGAGAAGTGCTGGCAGTAGGTCGTGGCCGTAGCCTGGAAAATGGTGAAGTAAAAGCGTTAGACGTGAAAATTGGCGACACTGTAATTTTCAATGACGGATATGGCGTTAAAGTAGAAAAAATAGACAATGATGAGGTGTTAATCATGTCTGAAAGTGACATTCTGGCCATTGTGGAAAAATAATCCCGGCGTAATTATGTTAACTAAACAAGTTTAAGGAAAATAAAATGGCAGCTAAAGAAGTAAAATTCGGTAACGAAGCTCGCATCAAAATGCTTAGGGGTGTAAACGTTCTAGCCGATGCAGTAAAAGTTACTTTGGGTCCTAGAGGTCGCAATGTGGTGTTAGACAAGTCTTTTGGCGCTCCTGTCATCACTAAAGACGGCGTTTCTGTAGCGCGGGAAATAGAACTAGAAGACAAATTCGAAAACATGGGCGCACAGATGGTCAAAGAAGTAGCTTCAAAAGCTAATGATGCTGCAGGTGATGGTACTACCACCGCAACAGTGCTAGCGCAGTCTATCGTTAACGAAGGCCTGAAAGCAGTTGCCGCTGGTATGAACCCGATGGATCTAAAACGTGGTATCGATAAAGCTGTTATCGGTGCAGTTGAAGAATTGAAAAAGCTATCCGTACCTTGTGCCGATTCTAAAGCTATTGCTCAGGTTGGAACAATATCCGCGAACTCTGATGAAAAAGTGGGTATGCTGATCGCTGAAGCGATGGAAAAAGTAGGTAAAAAAGGCGTTATCACTGTTGAAGAAGGTTCTGGTTTGCAGGACGAACTTGATGTAGTTGAAGGTATGCAGTTCGACCGTGGCTACTTATCTCCTTATTTTATCAATAAGCAAGAAACTGGGACAGTAGAATTAGAAAATCCGTTTATCTTGCTAGCTGACAAGAAAATATCTAACATCCGAGAAATGCTTCCAGTATTAGAGGCGGTGGCCAAAGCAAGCAAACCACTGCTAGTGATAGCTGAAGATGTAGAAGGCGAAGCGCTAGCTACTTTGGTGGTTAATACTATGCGCGGCATCGTAAAAGTAGCAGCAGTTAAAGCACCAGGCTTCGGTGATCGCCGTAAAGCAATGCTGCAGGATATTGCTGTCCTTACAGCCGGTACTGTGATCTCCGAAGAGATAGGTCTGGAACTGGAAAAAGCTACCTTAGAAGACATGGGACAGGCGAAACGGATTGTTATTACTAAAGATACTACTACCATTATCGATGGTGTTGGCGACAAAGCGTTGATTGACAGCCGTGTAGCACAGATAAATCAACAGCGGGAAGAAGCTACTTCTGACTATGATCGCGAAAAACTACAAGAACGTGTAGCTAAATTAGCAGGCGGCGTTGCCGTGATTAAAGTTGGTGCAGCCACTGAAGTAGAAATGAAAGAGAAAAAAGCTCGCGTAGAAGATGCCTTGCATTCGACTCGTGCTGCAGTGGAAGAAGGTGTAGTGGCAGGCGGTGGCGTAGCACTGATTCGTGCAGCTAACGGTATCACTGAACTGTGTGGCGACAACGAAGATCAAAACGTTGGCATAAAAGTTGCACGACGTGCCATGGAAGCTCCGCTGCGTCAGATCGTGGCTAACGCTGGTGAAGAACCATCGGTTATCGCTAACAACGTAAAAGCTAGCGAAGGCAATATGGGCTATAACGCAGCGACCGAAAAGTATGGTAATATGATTGATATGGGTATACTAGATCCAACTAAAGTAACTCGTTCTGCGCTACAGTACGCAGCTTCTATTGCCGGTCTTATGATTACTACGGAATGTATGATCACCGATCTTCCGAAAGAAGAAAAGCCTGATATGGGAGCCTCTAGTGGAAGTGGAATGGGTGGTATGGGTGGCATGATGTAAGTTGGCCATGGCCATAAGCCATAACATAAATCAAAGCGAATCAAATTCCCCGGCTCAGTATTGGCTGGGGTTTTGTTATCTGGTATCGTTCATTAATATGAAATAAAATATGACTTCTTATAGTTATAGTACAAATCAATTTCGATATGGTATAAAAATTATGTTAGATGGTGAACCATGCGTCATTATAGATCATGAGTTTGTCAAACCAGGTAAAGGGCAGGCGTTTAACCGAGTACGTCTACGTAAGCTTATTTCTGGTAAAGTGCTAGAAAAAACCTTTAAGTCCGGCGACTCAGTTAAAGCGGCGGATGTGATAGATATTAACCTTAATTATCTATATAAGGATAATTATTTATGGTATTTCATCAATCAGAACAACTTCGAACAACTAGCTGCGAATGCGAAAGCTGTTGGCGATCATGCTAAATGGTTAGTCAAACAAGCAGCCTGTGTGCTCACCTTATGGAATGGCCAGCCTATTACCGTAACCCCACCAAAGTTCGTGGAACTAAAAATTCTATCTACAGATCCTGGTATCAAAGGTGATACCGCTAGCACTAGCTGTAAACCAGCTACGCTAACCACTGGTGCAATAGTAAAGGTTCCTTTGTTTGTCCAGAACGGCGAAATCATTAAAGTAGATACTCGTTCTGGCGAGTATGTATCCAGAATTAAATAAAATAGAGTAATCACATTTAGATTGGGCCAAGCTAATCTAACTATCAGGTAGATTAGATTCAATATACTGACGGATCGATGCTAAACTGATCTGTACGTAACTGAAACGGTGGAAATGGTAGTTCGAGCTCATTTTCTCGGTATCCATTAATAATCTGCGTATGTACTTGATGGCGTAGCGGCATGCGGTGTCCCATTTCCGCAACGTGCATACGTAATTCAAAAAGCGGTAAACCATGCTGCAAATCTACTAGATATGCTTCCGGCGCGGGTATTTCTAAAACTAGCGGACAGCGACGTGCCGCCTCTACTAAAATATGGGTTACCTGTTCGATGTTAGCACCAGACGGTGCAGGAACATTTAAAACTACACGCGTCACAGTATCTGACAGTGACCAGTTTACGAACTGTTCGGTAATAAATGCTTTGTTCGGCATGATTATTTCTTTGCGATCCCAGTCAGTGATCGTAGTAGCCCGGGTATTAATACGAGTGATATTACCAGTCAGATTACGAATGGTAACAGTATCACTGATCCTAATTGGTTTTTCGAACAAAATAATAAGACCAGAGATAAAATTGGCGAAAATTTCTTGTAAGCCGAACCCTAGCCCGACACCTAACGCAGCTACTAGCCATTGTAGCTTCGACCAATCAATGCCTATGAAAGAAAATCCAATGAGCCCTCCCAAAAACATGATACTGTATTTGGTCAGTGTGGTAATCGCATACCCAGTGCCAGGTGTGAGATTTAAATGTTGCAACAGCGCCAACTCCAGCAGTGCGGGTAGGTTACGCACCAGCTGGCTCGTGATAAGAAAAACAACAATGGCAATTAATACTGCGCCTAGCGTAATAGGCTGAATAGTGTCTACACCTTGGAGAGTAGAGGTGACATCCCATAGTTTGATTTTCTCTAAAAAACCAAATGCTGAGTAAATATCTGACCACAGCAAAATAATCGACAAGATAGCGATGATGGTGATAATAGATCGTACCAATTGCAGCGACTGAGCGCTCATGGTATCTAGGTCTAGCACTTTTTCATCTACTTCTGCGGCTGCCTCATTTAATTGTAACTGAGACAGATGCTCTTCATTACGCGCACGCTGAGCTAAAATTTCGGCGCGGCGCTGTTTAGCGCGCTCGAAAGCGATACGTCGGCGCTGGATAAACATCCAGCGCCGGATGATATAATAAATTATTAATAGCAAAAACCATATAGCAACAGATGTTTCTAATCTCGATAGTAGTGCTTGGGCAGTTGCTAGATGACCGAGGCAGGAGGCGACAGCTGCCACGATTGGTGCACAGATCATAATGTTCCATAGCAAACGATTAATAATCTGAGCACTAGAACCATGTTGATCAAGATGCAACGGCAATCCAGCGCGTTTCAGACTCACCGTCACTAGCGCCAAGCAGGTACATAGCAACATAAAGCATAGCCTGCCCAGAGTGCTGGCGTACTCACGGTCGCGGTAAGTATCTAAAGCCATTAACACCATCATCAACGGTATAATTATGCCGATAAAAAAAGTATAATAGCGCTGCGCACGCTTTACTAGCGGTGCAGGCCAACCAAAGTGAACGATAAACAACCCTTGCTGTCTAGTGAAATAAGTGCTAACCATGAATATCCACAGTATTAAAACAGTAGCGCTGACGCCTTCGCCGATCGCTACCGCAGCCGGATAAGGCCAAGCATGACGGAAGCCATAACCTAGAGCTGACCATAATACCGGTAGCGGCAAAGCGATCAGCAATGACCAAAATACCGTACGTAACGTAAGTGTGAAATAATCCTGATTCACTTTACCTATTCTGCCACTAGTACGTGCTAGAAAAGTATGATAGTACCGGCGCGAACTAAAGCTGAATCCAATCAGCATTAAAGCGCTAAAAAGCTGAATTAAAGTTTCCTGTTGGGTAAACATCATTTTGAGTGCACATAACAGTTGATGATAAGTATCTAATGTAAGGAGCAGTTTTAAATCTTGACCAACTAGTAGAGGATAAGTAAAGGTAATAGGGTTTACGTCAGCCACCCAGAAAAGATAGCTATGTGCGGCTTCCCTGAGCTCCTTCATAGCGTCTTCTAACTGGCTGTGAGCGACTTTAAGTTTAGTTAGTTCTAGTATTTCTGTGTCGCCTCCGGTTAGCAGTGCATTTAGTAAGTTGCGCTGAGTTGTCAACTGCGCACCCAAGATACACTTCTGTGCCTGCTTTAGTGGCGAGCCGTCATCTTGTTTGCCTTGCGCAAACTGTGGCAACTTATTTATCAAATCTTCATACTGTAAGCGCTTAATTCGCCGCTGCACCATTTGGCTATCCAGCGGTTGAGGTTTCGGTAGATCCGGTAGATTAGAAAATTGAGTACGTAGAGTCTCCCTAAGTCTCGGTGATTCATTAAGCCATGGTTCCTGCTCGATTAATGTCATGAGCGCCTTTCGCACTTGTTGTGTCTGTAATGCTACCTGGCGTTGTTGCGACACTATCATATCCATACGTTGAGCTTGTTTATTCAGAGCGATAGATAGTTGGCGGTTAGTTTGCAACTGATCACTAATAGATTTAGGTAGTGTTCTACCTTTTTCTGCGATTATTTCAGTATGTTCAAGAGCTTGTTCTGCCTCCTGCTGGTATAAATGATTTAGCTGATTACGTAGCATTTGTAACTGTTGATCGATACTATCGTGACGTATTGTTAAGATTTCGGCGCGCAGGCGTGAAAGTTCCTGCCGATTATTAGCACTAAGTTGCGCTAAGTCTAATTCATCAACTTTTAGTCTTCGCGCTATTTGTTCTGCTTGCAATGCGGTTGCTTGCGCTTGCACGAGTGGGGTACATAATATTGGTAATGCATAAAGTTGTTTTTCTACATCATTCAGTGCTCTACGCGCAACGGTTTGCTGCTGCGGTAATAAGTTTAACGAGTCACTGATGGCGCGCGCTATCTCCTGCTCATGCTGCAGTTGTCTTGTGAGATCAATGAATTGTCTGTTTACCTGTAGCAATTGCTGGTTTATCTCTCTGGTAGAGATATTATTATCTAGTGTTATCTTAGTTGGTTGTGGTTGTTCTAAGGCTTTGCCTTTTTTAGCTCGTAGCTGCCGTATCAGAGCAGGAAAATCTTCGATCACCTTCTGATATTCTTTAATGTTAGCGCTAGACGCTTTACTCTCTGCAACAGCATTCAACGCTAACTGCAGAGCATCAATAATAGCTGTATGATTAACAGTGCTTTGATCATCTAACTCTTGTTGTTGATCATTTTGGATAAGATTATCATCCGGTTGCTTAGCGGTTAATACTGGGGCGGCAACTAACCATCCTAGTCCTAGTAGGAACATCATCATCAGACGCAAGGCTAAAAGTCTCTTCTCTTATTTTACCGTTGAAGGTTGAAGGCTAAAGGTAAAAGTTGGAGTTGGCTTACGCCATAGGCCAGCGGCTGTCCAACACGGGTAACATTACGGGCATGTAAGTGATCTACCAGCCTAACTTTACCGCCAGCAAACAAATTTATGACGGTAGAGCCAAGCTTAAAGCGGCCCATTTCTTGCCCTTTAAGCAATACTACTGCATCGTCAGCTACCGCTTTGGGATAGTGCCAACATTTGATCATACCTTCACGTGGGGGGGTGACTGTGCCCGACCAGACGGTTTCGATACTACCTACAATGGTAGCGCCAATGAGAATTTGTGCTATGGAACCAAAATCAGTATCAAACAAACAAATAACTCGCTCGTTGCGAGCAAACAGATTGGGAATCTTGGCAACTGTCGAAGGATTAACTGAGAATAGATTACCTGGCACATAGATCATTTTGCGCAAGATGCCATTACAAGGCATATGAAGTCGATGATAATCTTTAGGAGAAATATAAGTGGTCGCAAAACTTCCGTAACGAAAATAATCGATCATACGATCGTTATCGTGATCGTGGCCAGCAAGCAGAGCTTCTAAGCTATAGTGGTAACCTTTAGCCTGAAAGATCCACTCTCTGTCGATAGGTCCTAATTGGGACATCATACCGTCAGCAGGTAGTACTAGTACCGAAGGATCGGTATCAATCGGGCGGGCGTCTTCATTTAGCGCCCGGATAAAAAATTCGTTAAATGTAGGATAGCTTGCTACATCAGGCTGTAGTGCTTCTTGCATATCTACCTTATAGAAGCGTACGAACAGTGTAATAACTACGTACGTTAGCCAGCCGCCTTTATGTTCAGCACCCCAGCCTACTAGCTGGGTCAGCCAGCGTTGCAATAGGTGTTGTAATACTATTGTTATCCTGTACAGCACAGGTCACCTCTAATGACTAATTTGACAAATAGTGGGTCATGAAAAATCATGAAAAATAATGGTTACTCTTGAGTGAATCCATTAAC
>NZ_NJPO01000145.1 GCF_002855795.1 Candidatus Palibaumannia cicadellinicola | reverse complement strand
TATTACCAAATAGGTAATGAATATGCATACACATAATATATACAAAAATTGTGATTTCAACCAAAATAATAAACCATGGTATGGTTTAACCATGACTGATTCTGCAGCTAGACAGATAAAACAGCTAGTTCACTTAGATCACAATATGTTGGGTTTACGACTTAGTATAAAAAATACTGGATGTGCCGGATTCGGTTATGTCGTAGATAAAGTTACCACATACAATCAAACTGATTTAATTTATGAACATCAAGGTGCAAAGCTTTTTGTAGCATTACAAGCTATGCCTTTAATTGACGGAACGAAACTAGACTATGTGCAAGAAGGCTTGAACTACGAATTTAAGTTTCACAATCCCCAAGCTCACCATACCTGTGGGTGTGGTGAAAGTTTTGGATTTTGAGCGATACATAATGATGATACATAAAAATGGGACAAAATATAAAGAGGGATTTGTTACTAAGTTAGCTACAGAAGAATTACAGTATGGTATTAATGAAGAAGTAGTGCATGCTATATCTGCTAAGCGTAACGAACCAGATTGGATGTTACAATTTCGTCTCAATGCTTATCATACTTGGCTTAAGATGAAAGAGCCTCATTGGCTGAATGCATACTATAAATCATTTAATTATAATGATTATAGTTATTATTCTGTACCTAAATGTAGCAATTGCGATGATTCTGAATTGAGCGCAACAACAATAAAGAAAAAAAATTACTTAACTAATGAAGTAGAAGAGACATTTAATAAGTTAGGAGTACCTGTACGTGAAGGAAAACAAGTAGCTGTAGACGCTATTTTCGACTCAGTATCAGTATCGACTACATATAGTGATAAATTAGCAGAACAAGGTATTATTTTTTGTTCTTTCGGCGATGCTATTCAAAATTATCCCGAGCTAATACATCAACATTTAGGCAGTGTTGTACCAGTAAATGATAATTTTTTTGCTGCACTTAACTCAGCAGTAGTATCAGATGGTACATTTGTTTATATACCCAAAAATGTACGTTGTCCTATGGAATTATCTACTTATTTTCGCATTAACGCTGCTAATACTGGACAATTCGAACGTACAATGATTATTGCGGAAAAAGGTAGTTATGTAAGCTATATTGAAGGTTGTTCAGCACCTGCACGAAAAAACTATCAGTTGCATGCAGCGGTAGTAGAAGTAATTTTATTAAAAGATGCTCAAGTAAAATATTCAACGGTACAAAACTGGTTTTCAGGTAGTCAAAACGAAGGAGGTATCTTTAACTTCGTGACGAAACGAGCATTGTGTCTCGGCGATAATGCGAAGATGTCATGGACTCAATCAGAGACAGGTTCAGCTATTACTTGGAAATATCCCAGTGTTATTCTACGTGGAGATAATTCAGTAGGAGAATTTTTCTCAGTTGCACTAACTAATGGTTATCAACAAGCTGATACTGGTACTAAGATGATTCATATTGGAAAGAATACTAGTTCTACTATTATTTCTAAAGGTATTTCAACAGGTAATAGTAAAAATACTTACCGTGGTTTAGTCAAAATAATGTCTACTGCTACCAACGCACGAAACTTTACTCAGTGTGATTCCATGTTGATTGGTAATAAATGCGGTGCCCATACATTTCCGTATATTGAAGTATACAATAATACAGCTAAGCTAGAGCATGAGGCGACAACTTCTCGTATCGGGAAAGATCAGCTTTTTTACTGTTGTCAGCGTGGTATTAACGAAGATAATGCGATATCAATGATTGTTAATGGTTTTTGCAAAGATGTTTTCTCAGAACTACCATTAGAATTTGCCGTAGAAGCACAACGATTATTAGCAATTAACCTTGAACACAGTGTAGGTTAAAAATTAAGCATTCTTATATGTTTATAACATTAAATGGACAAAATAAACCATGCCGCATAAAAGAATATAAAACATGTTATTAATTAACAACTTAAACGTAGAAGTAGAAAAAAAGTCTATTATAAATAGACTCAACTTACAAATAAAACCTGGCGAAGTTCATGCTATTATGGGTCCTAATGGATCAGGTAAAAGTACTCTATCAGGAACTCTCGCAGGTCATGATAATTATCATGTGACAGCAGGAGAAGTTCTATTTAAAGGTAAAGATTTACTAAAACTCAATCCTGAAGAACGAGCAGGAGAAGGTATTTTTCTAGCATTTCAATATCCCATTGAAATTCCTGGCGTAAGTAATCAGTTGTTCTTACATACTGCTATCAACGCAGTACGTAAATATCGTGAGCAAGAACCGCTAGATAGTTGGGATTTAATTGATTTAATAGAAACTAAAATTGATCTGCTAAAAATGCCTAAAGATTTATTAAAAAGATCAGTAAATGTAGGATTTTCTGGGGGAGAAAAAAAACGTAACGAAATTTTGCAGATGGCAGTATTAGAACCTGACTTATGTATTCTCGATGAAACTGATTCTGGGCTAGATATTGATGCTTTGAAAATTATAGCTAATGGTATAAATATGTTACGCAATGTTCGCCGTTCGTTTATGGTCATAACTCATTACCAGCGTATTCTAGATTATCTTAAGCCCGAACATGTACATGTTCTATATCATGGTAAGATTATTAAATCAGGTGATTTTTCTCTAGCGAAGCAGCTTGAGGAGCAAGGTTATGGCTGGCTTACTAAAAAACAATAAAAATAACCAAGTTTTTTTAAACAAATGGTATCAATTCTTAGAAAGTATCAGTTCTACTGATATCTATGCGAATACTCACTGGAAACATCACTGGCCCAAA
>NZ_NJPO01000144.1 GCF_002855795.1 Candidatus Palibaumannia cicadellinicola | reverse complement strand
GATAAATATCGATACCTCGTATCACTCATCTAAAGGAAATAAAATTAATTGAGTACAGTAGAAAGTATTATTAACCCTATGACTTTACCACTTCAACATAGTTGCTTAATTGAAGCTTCTGCTGGTACCGGAAAAACTTATACTTTAGTTGCGCTTTATCTCAGGTTACTACTAGGGATAGGCGGAGAATCCGCCTACGCTCGGCCATTAAGTGTAAAAGAAATTTTATTAGTAACATTTACTGATGCTATTACCCAAGAGCTACGCAGCCGTATCCGCGATAATATCCACCGTTTACGTCTATCCTGTTTTTGTGGCTATAGTGATGATCCACTGCTAGCAAACCTGCTGGTGCAAATCACAAATTTACCACTAGCTGCACGTCAATTACTTGCTGCAGAACAGCAAATAGACGAGGCAGCAATATTTACCATTCATAGTTTTTGCCAGAGAATGCTCAATTATGGCTCGTTAGAATCTGGAGTGTTGTTCCAGAACAAGTTTTTAGAAAATGA
Source organism: Candidatus Palibaumannia cicadellinicola (assembly GCF_002855795.1). Classification (GTDB taxonomy): domain Bacteria; phylum Pseudomonadota; class Gammaproteobacteria; order Enterobacterales; family Enterobacteriaceae; genus Baumannia; species Baumannia cicadellinicola_C. The sequence goes on along the minus strand of NZ_NJPO01000144.1, from coordinate 4,066 downwards.
ATCACATTTACTTCAGCAGATAAGCGCTGACTTCTGGCGCCGTTACTGCTATCCATTACCAGAGAACGTAGCGCGAATAGTTCAGCAACAATGGAAAAGCCCTAATGATTTACTAACGGAACTATTACCTTACCTGCATAGCGAAGCGCTAGTTATTTGTAATATACAGTATCAAAAAGAGTCAATTATTGATTGTCATAACCGCATTATTATTAATATTAATTCCTTAAAACAACAGTGGTGTACTTTTGCACCGCATCTACATATTATCCTAGATATCAATAATCTCAATAGATTAGTATATAGTAAGACAAAAATATTATCTTGGTTGAAAAAAATCAGCTTATGGGCTAATGAACCAACAATAGATTACGAAATACCGATTGAACTAGAACAATTTAAAACTTCCGTGCTGAAGAAAAATACTCTCCAAGGAGAACCACCGCATCATTTACTATTTGCGTCTATAGAACAATTCTACCGTAATCCTTTCTCACTACGAGAATTCATTTTGATGTTAGCGCTCGACGAGATACGTCAAGCTTTAGAGCAAGAAAAAAAACTACGGGATGAAATAGGATTTGACGATCTACTCAGGCGCTTCGATAGTGCTCTAGCTAGTAAAGGGGGCGAAGCGCTAGCACAGTCAGTGCGCAGTAGATATCCGGTGGCGATGATCGATGAGTTCCAGGATACCGACCCACAGCAATACCGCATATTTAATCGATTATACGGTGTGTCTAATAGTTCAGTATTATTACTAATAGGAGATCCTAAGCAGGCTATTTACTCGTTTCGTGGTGCTGATATTTTTATATATATGCGTGCACGTGAATTAGTCAAGCATCACTATACACTAGATACTAACTGGCGTTCAGCTCCTGGAATGGTTAATGCGGTAAACCAGCTATTCTTGTGCTTACCTAAGCCTTTTATTTTTCGTGACATTCCATTTAAACCAGTGGCAGCCGCAGAGTCTAACGTTAACTTACGGTTCTTACTACACGACCAACCGCAACCTGCAATGCGATTATGGCTACAAGTAAGTAATGCCGTGAGAGTTAGCGATTACCAACACATGATGGCGCGCCAGTGTGCAGTTACTGTAAGCGACTGGCTAAAAGCTGCTTCCGCTGGGCTTGCTTGGCTAGAAGATAATAAAGGAAAGGAGTTATTGCAGGCATCGGATATTGCTATTTTGGTACGTAATCGCAACGAAGCAGCGCTGATTAGCGATGCCCTGACAGTATTGTCGATTCAGTCTATTTACCTTTCTAACTTTAACAGCGTATTTAAGACAACTGAAGCACGTGAAATAATGTGGCTATTACAGGCTGTTTTGGAGCCTGAACAAGATACTAAACTACGCTGTGCTTTAGCTACCAGCTTACTAAGCTGTAACGCAGATATTATCGATACCTTCAATATTGATGAGCACTTACGTAATAAATGGAGAGCTGAATTTTTTACCTACCGCGACATTTGGCTACAGCGCGGCGTTTGGCCTATGTTGCATTATATAATAACCAGAAATAGTATTGCTGAATTATTACTAGCCTGCAGCGGCGGTGAGCGTTGTCTAACAAACGTGTTACATTTAGGTGAGTTGTTACAGGCCGCATCGGTACAACTGAATAATGAATATGCGCTAGTGCGTTGGCTAGCTTCGCAGATTAGATTCCCAAATGATAAAGATAAAAATCAGCAACTATGGCTAGAAAGTGATCGTAATCTGGTGCAGATTGTCACAGTACATAAATCTAAAGGATTAGAGTTTCCACTAGTTCTGCTGCCATTTGCTTCTAATTTCCGACAGACAAAATGGTCATTATTTCACGACCGACAACAATATCAGGCTTGGTTTGATCTAAGTGCCGCGCCGAATAGTATAAAACTAGCGGAGGAGGAACGTCTAGCAGAAGATTTAAGGCTACTGTATGTGGCGGTGACTCGTTCTATTTACCACTGCTGTATCGGCATAGCTCCGCTATTCCACGGTAACCGTAAAAAAACGGGTGCCAGCGATTTGCACCTCAGTGCCTTAGGTTATCTCATACAACAGGGAAATTATGGAAACGCTCAATTTTTACGTGACCAATTAGAAAAGCTTTTGTTTCGTGCTAGAGGAGATATAGCATTATGTGACATTAAACATCCACAATCTTTACCGTTGACACTAGTACCAGCACAACCTAAGACGGTTAATGTCGCTCTAAGCGCCCGATATTGGCCTAATCCTAAGTTTGATATCTGGCGAGTAACTAGTTACACCGGGTTACGGCGACATAGTACATCGTTAATGGTAGATTTACAACCATGGCTAGATGTAGAAGTCGAAGAGGAAGCGAGTAATAACTCTAACCGTCAGCAGAATATAGAGCCACCAACACCACATACTTTCCCATGTGGTGTATTCGCTGGAAAATTTTTGCATAGCCTATTTGAAACCATAGATTTTACTAGGCAACTAGATAGTAATTGCTTGAGCACGAAACTAGCTAAAAATAGTATTGATCAACGTTGGCTACCAGTGATCCAACAGTGGATCAAAACAATAATTACTACGTCGCTAAACGGTACGACACTATCGCTGAATAGGCTAGATCGCGGGAGCTATTTCGCTGAGTTACCATTTGTTCTATCTGTAAACACAGTGGTTAAGGCGCAAGATATAGACAAATTATGTAAGCATTATGATCGGTTATCCGCGCGGTGTCCACCGCTTGATTTTCCACCAGTCAAAGGACTCCTAAAAGGAGTTATTGATCTTGTGTTCTGTTGGCAAAAGCGTTATTACCTGCTGGATTATAAATCAAATTGGCTTGGTGAAGATAATGATGCCTACACCAGTCTAGCTGTAGAGCAGGCTATGATCGCGCATCGATACGAATTACAATACCAGCTTTATACCCTAGCGCTGCACCGTTATATGCGTCACCGGTTGGTTGATTACGACTATCAACGTGATTTTGGGGGTATTTTTTATCTGTTTATCCGTGGTTTTGACATGAATTGTCCTGATTTGTCTAATAACAGTATTTACACGTGCCGGCCAGATGTAGCGTTTATAAATCAATTAGATCAGATGTTTAGCTGCTAAGCAATACATTTAGGTAAAAAATTATGTTATGTAAGTGTAAATATTAATTAATAATTGAAGCGACAGGTATCTTGATGGAAGAAATCATACTCCAGGCACAGAAGCTACGTTTATGGCTACCGTTAGATATTCAATTTGCTCGTATGATAGCAGCCCCATCGCATTCGCCGCAGGCATTATTGCTAGCAAGCGCTTGTCTTAGTGCTGATGTAAGAGTAGGACATGTTTGTCTACCGCTATCACAGTTGACACCAAAGAAATTATTCGAAGGTCGTTACCCAAAACTAGCACGGCTGGCGTGGCAACAAGTTGGTAGCCCCAAGTTTGAAGCTTGGCCATTTTTGCTACTAACATCACAGTCAGTCAGCGATGGTTCACGTTCAACGCCCTTAGTACTAGATAACCAGCGGCTTTATTTTCATCGTATGTGGCGACATGAATGCACTATTGCTAACTTTTTTCAACGACCGTTTAAGCTGGTGGCTTATGATGAGAAACGGATTCGTGTCGTACTAGATAGCCTTTTTCCTACGAAAAATAAGATGATTGACTGGCAGAAAATTGCTATTGCTGTAGCCATAACCGAACAGGTGGCGCTAATATCAGGCGGTCCTGGTACTGGTAAAACCACGATGGTTGCTAAACTATTAGCAGCAATATTGCTTATGATTGATAATACGTGTTTACGTTTACGCATTGTTATAGTTACCCCAACCGGCAAAGTAGCTGCTAGTATGAATGAGTATTTTGCCTTAGCAATACAGAAAATGAGATTAGACAACAGCTTGCGCCAACAGATTGCCTGTCAGGCAATGACTTTACATAGATTGTTAGGTGTGCAACCTAATAACCAGCGCATGCGCTACCATCGTGATAATCCGCTACATGTAGATGTTCTGATTATTAATGAAACATCAATGATTGATTTTAGGATTATGGCTAATCTTATCGATGCTCTTCCGCCCC
>NZ_NJPO01000143.1 GCF_002855795.1 Candidatus Palibaumannia cicadellinicola | reverse complement strand
GACCCATGGCATAAGCAGATCACGCAAATTCATATCAGTCACCTGATGCATCTTTACAATGATGAAACTTATAAATTATTTGATCGATCGGCGATAAAGCATCAGGTACGATATTCATCGTACGCAAAACTAGACTCATAATTGAACCGAAAACTGGTGCCGAAACTGCGCCTCCATAGTATTGACTACCATGTGGATCATTAATGACGACAACTAATGCAAAACGAGGATTGCTTGCAGGAGCAACTCCTGCAGTATAAGCAATATATTTATTGATATATCTTTTCTCTAGCCCAACTTTTTTTGCTGTTCCAGTCTTAATCGCAATACGATAACCTTTAATAGCAGCTTTAAAACCTCCCCCTCCAGGTAACGCAACACTTTCCATCATATGTACCACTGTACGCACTAGTGATTCAGGAAAGATTCTTTCGCCTGGAACTGGTATGTCAGTTTTGATGATAGATAGTGGACGTAAAATACCCATACTACCAATAGTAGCATAAACTCTTGCTAATTGTAGTGGCGTAACCATCAATCCATAACCATAAGAAAATGCAGCTGTCTCAATTTTAGACAAACGATTTTTCTTAGGATATAAACCACCACTTTCTCCTACTAGTCCAATATGAGTTAATTTACCCAAACCAAAACGATAATAAGTATCTAACAGAGCGCTAGATGGCATAGCTAATGCAAGTTTAGAAATACCAATGTTACTAGATTTCTGTAATATTTCTGTCAGGTTTAATTTATTATAGTGTACTACATCTTTAATCTTATGATTATGTATCATATAAGGTAGAGTATTTAATACACTATTTTTTGTTACTATTCCATGCTGTAATGCTGTCATAACAACCATTGGTTTGACCGTTGAACCAGGTTCAAATAGATCAGTAATTGCGCGGTTACGCATTAAGTCCGTGGTAGTGTTTGTTAAGTTATTGGGATTATAAGAAGGACTATTAGCCATCGCAAGAACTTCACCGGTATTAATGTCTACTAATACAGCGGTACCAGATGTAGCTTTATTCAAAACTACGGCACTGTTTAGTTCACGATATACCAATGCTTGTAATTTTTCATCGATGCTAAGTGCAAGGTTATGCGCAGCCTGGCTCTTAATTGAAGAGATATTTTCGATAATCCTACCAAATCTATCTTTACGTACTATACGTTTTCCGGGCTGACCAGTTAACCATCGGTCAAAACTTTTCTCGATACCTTCTAGCCCTTGGCTATCTATATCTGTCACTCCTATCACATGCGCGGTAACTGATCCGGAAGGATAATAACGACGTGACTCTTGGCGCAGATAAATACCAGGTAGTTTAAGCTGATAAATATAATCACTAATGGTTGAATTAACATGACGTGCTAAATAAACAAAACGTATGTTAGAATTAGTATTAATGCGTGAATTAAGCTGATTTAGTGGGATGGATAGTACATCAGAAAGCGCTTTCCAACGGCTTTCCGCAGTAATACCACCATGATTTTTAATTTCTTTAGGATCAGCCCAAATAGCGTTTACTGGAATACTTACTGCCAGAGGACGCCCGGACCGATCGCTTATTATACCACGAATAGTTGGTATTTTTTGAATACGCAGTGATCGCATATCTCCTTCGTGCACTAATTGTTTATAATTAATGATTTGTAGATACGACAACCTTATTAATACAACTGATACAGCGATTATTATACAACTACATAGTAAGGTAAAACGCCAGCTAACAAAGCTAGTCTTTATATCTTGGCGTTTGGGTATCATAATATATGCAAATTTGTTTTAGTAAAATACTGTGTATCTTAATAATTTTTTAATTAATTAAAATAATAAATTTTTCTTGTAAAGGATCTACATGCTGCATTTGTAATATTTCTCTCGCAATAAACTCTATACGGCTATGATCCCCTAATACGTTCTCTTCAAGAATCAAATTACGCCACTCGATATCTAAAATATCGTTTTCTAACCCAATATTTTCATGCTCAGTCGTCAATCGACGAGTATGATGTGTAATGGTAATTACCATTATTGCTGATAATAGCACTGCTATAAGCAAAATCACTGATAACTTTCCATTTTGCAACAAATCACTACTAATAATCTTTATTAAATGGTATTTTTCGTTACTTATCATGTATAGAGCTTCTCATCTACAGCTTTTCAGCAAAGCGAAGCACAGCACTACGTGCACGCGGATTTTCTCTTATTTCTTGTACCGATGGCTGTATTTTTCCTAATGATTTTAACTTCAATTGGTAACTATTGTTATACCACTCCGCGATCTGTTTTTCAGTCAATGCAATACCTGCTAGCAACGGCGGTACTTTACTATTTTTACGAATAAAATTTTTGACTAATTTATCCTCAAGGGAATGAAAACTTATCACTACCAACTTTCCTCGTGCTGCTAGTACGTAGAGCGCACAGTTCAGTGCTAGTTCAATCTCATTTAGTTCGTTATTGATATATATCCTAATAGCCTGGAAGCTACGAGTAGCTGGATGTTTATGTTTATAACGACATGGACTTAACTTAGCTATTAGCTCAGCAAGTTCACTAGTACGAGTTATCAGCCGCTGACGATTTTGTGCAAAAATAGCTTGGCCAATACGCTTTGCGAACTTTTCTTCCCCGAAAGTTTGTAACACCCAGGCAATATCTTTTGCTGAAGCTTGCGCTAACCACTCGGTGGCTGATCTCCCGCAGGTTGTATCCATGCGCATATCTAGTGGTCCGTCGCGCATAAACGAAAAACCGCGTTCTGGATCTTCGATTTGCGGTGAAGAAACACCAAGATCTAGCAAAATACCATCTATACGTCCTAGTAAATTTAGTTCTGTGATATATTGAGTTATAGTAGAAAAATTTTTGTGCACAATAGTAAAACGTTCATCATTAATCGCTCGACCTATAGCTATTGCTGCTGGATCACGATCAATCGCTAGTAGTCGTCCTTTTTTACCTAATTGAGATAAAATGAGATGTGAATGACCACCACGGCCGAAAGTTCCGTCTATATATATACCATCTGCTCTAATATTAAGAACTTTTACGGCTTCGTTTAGTAATACAGGAATATGCTTATTTTTTATATGTGATATAGTTATCATATTATTATAACTGTGTTAGACAAAAGACATGACACAATAATTATGATTATATCAAACATTGATTTATAACTAGATAATAGATCAATATCTAGCTATGTGAAAAA
>NZ_NJPO01000142.1 GCF_002855795.1 Candidatus Palibaumannia cicadellinicola | reverse complement strand
ACATTCAGTTGTCTTGTTAAGTTAATAGCGTGATAAGTGATAATCAGCAGTGCGCAAATAGCATAATTTTTAACAATTATAAAACCAATAGAGCATATAATATGCTTTTGCGCTCTTTCGTCTTTATGGATATATCATGATTACATTCTGGAAAATAATTGCTAACCCATTTAGATGGGGTTGGCGCTTACTTCTTTTTATCCGTGAGTTTATTTTAAATATCTTTGTAGTACTCTTAATGGTGGTTATAGTAAGTATTTACCTGCAGATTACTCATACCACCCCGTCCATGACGACAGGTGCTCTCATGATGGATCTAAATGGCACTATTGTGGATAAGTCGGTGACGAAGAATAAATTTCGATTACTTGGTCGTGAATTACTTGGAACCGCAAGTAATAGGATACAAGAAAATTCATTATTCGACATCGTCGAGATACTTCGGCAGGCGAAAAGTAATCACCATATAACTGGTTTAGTGCTATCATTAAAACATTTTAATGGTGCAGATCAGCCAGCCTTACAGTACATCGGTAAAGCATTGCGTGAATTCCGCGATAGTGGCAAACCTATTTATGCTGTCGGTGATAGTTATAGTCAGGCGCAGTATTTTCTTGCTAGCTATGCCAATAAAATTTACCTTATGCCACAGGGTATGGTCGATTTACACGGTTTTGCTACTAATCATTTGTATTATAAGTCTTTGTTAGATAAGCTTAAAGTTAATAGTTATATTTTCCGTGTAGGTAAATATAAATCGGCGGCAGAGCCGTTCTTACGCGATAATATGTCTAAAGCTGCGAGAGATGCAGACAGTCGTTGGGTGGGACAGATGTGGCAACATTATCTTGATATCGTCGCTGCCAATCGCCAGGTTACACCACAACAATTTTTTCCTAGTTTTCCAACCTTACTTGCTGGATTACGTGCCGTTAACGGCGATATGGCACAGTTTGCACTTCAGAATAAATGGGTAGACGAAGTAGCTTCACGTTCTACTATCGATGAAGCAATGACTAAAGTATTTGGCTGGAATCAGCAGATTCAATCATTTAATGCTACTAGTATCTATGATTATCCGCAAATTTATGCTAGCCAGCAGGGGGCACAAATTGCTGTTATCATTGCAAACGGCGCAATAACTGATGGACCAGAAAAACCTGGATCTCTTAACAGTGATACTACAGCCCTTCAGATACGTGATGCTCGTTTAGATCCTAACATCAAAGCAATTATATTTAGGGTTAATAGTCCAGGTGGTAGCGTCAGCGCCTCAGAAACAATTCGAGCCGAATTAGTAGCAGCGCGCAATGCTAACAAACCAATAGTCATTTCTATGAGTGGCATGGCTGCCTCTGGCGGTTACTGGATATCCACTCCGGGAAACGTTATTATCGCTAGCTCTAGTACCATTACTGGTTCTATTGGTATTTTTAGTATAATTCATACGGTAGAGAATTTGCTCGACAGTATTGGGGTACA
>NZ_NJPO01000141.1 GCF_002855795.1 Candidatus Palibaumannia cicadellinicola | reverse complement strand
TGGTACGTAAGGTGCGTAAATAGCCTGTGTGTTCTTGCTCCACTTACTTAAAGTTTGAAATGCTATCAGCTAATTTTTGCTTCGCTCGTGCGAAGGATAACATAATCTCTGCTTTGGCATCTTGAGCGTTTTCCCAGCCATCTACTTTTACCCATTTGCCAGCTTCTAGATCTTTGTAATGCTCGAAGAAGTGCACTATCTGCGCGCGGAGTTGCTGCGGTAGGTCCTCAATATCTTTTATATGTTCATACTCTTTTGATAATTTCGTGTGCGGTACTGCTATTAGCTTAGCATCTTTACCAGATTCGTCGGTCATTTTGAGCACCCCAACTGGACGGCAGCGGACTACGGAGCCAGGCTGTAGCGGATATGGGGTTGGCACCAGCACATCCATGGGATCACCGTCTAGTGACAGGGTATCGTTTATGTAACCGTAGTTACAAGGATAAAACATCGTAGTGGACATAAAACGATCGATAAATAACACTCCTATTTCTTTGTTTACTTCATATTTGATTAGAGCAGCCGTATTTGCGGGAATTTCCACAACTACGTAAATATCATCCGGTATATTTTTGCCTGCAGGTACTAAATTTAAGCTCATGTCACTTTCCTTAAAATTGATTAAAAACATGTTACGTTGTTTTGTATGTTCAAGAAAACTAGTTGCATGCTGTAACTAGGGTGCTCAATAAAGCACCCGGCGCCTAAAGTAATTGACTTATTGTCACACAGCGCAGTAATATGCACACTTATTGCTTATGTTTAGGTTATTACGGTGAGTGGCGCAGCCTGGTAGCGCAATACGTTCGGGACGTATAGGACGGAGGTTCAAATCCTCTCTCACCGACCAGAAAATTAGTACATAACCAACTTTTTAACTCATTCCCGCCGCTATCTGCGTAGTTATAAACTCTACGATAGTGCTAAGTTTGATGATCTGTTTGTTACCACTACGGCGATTTTTGTATTCTATTTCTTCACTATCTAGATAACGATCGCCGATGACTATCATATGTGGCACGCCAATTAATTCCATATCAGCGAACATAACGCCCGGACGCACTTTTCTATCGTCTAATAGTACATCGATGTTACGGGTGCGGAGCAAACGATAAAGTTGTTCTGCGGTATTCTTAACCCGACAAGATTTATGTATATTCATAGGTAGAATAGCGACATTAAAAGGTGCTAGTGCTTCTGGCCACAAAATACCGCGTTCATCATGGTACTGCTCTATAGCAGCTGCGACGACACGAGTAAGACCAATGCCATAACAGCCCATAGTGACCATCTTATGACTGCCGTCTTCGCCTTGAACCATAGCTTTCATAGCTTCTGAATATTTGCTTCCTAGTTGGAATATATGTCCTACTTCAATCCCGCTTTGGATTAGTAGATTTCCCTGGCTATCCGGACTCAGATCGCTATTCATGACTGTTTTGAGATCTGCTACTTCCGGGAAGGATAGATCTCGTTCCCAGTTAATACCGAAAAAGTATTTACCATCAATATTCGCGCCGGCCACAAAGTCGCTCATGACCGCAACACTGCGATCAATCACTAGTGGTAACGGCAAATTAACTGGTCCTAGTGAACTAGAATTAGCACCGATAGCTAGGCGAATCTCATCTTCAGTAGCAAAAACTAACGGGGTTGCTACCTGTGGTAGCTTCTCCGCCTTAGCGGAGTTTAAATGATGATCACCTCGCAGCATCAGCGCTACCAGCGGTAGGTTGGCATCTTCTTTGGCACGAACAATAATTATATTAACTATTTTTTCTATCGGTAAGCTGAATTGCTCTACCAAGTCAGCAATAGTGTTGCTACTAGATGTCTCTACGAGATGCATTTTTTCACTAGGTTTATCACGTTTAGTCACCTGGAACTCATGTGATAGATTACCTCCTATGGAGCCGGTATCCGCCTGTACTGTGCAAACATCTAGACCCATACGGGTAAAAATAGTATGGTAGGCACGATACATGGCATCATAAGTAGTTTGCAACGACTCTTGACTAATATGGAAAGAATAAGCATCTTTCATCATGAATTCACGTGAGCGCATCACACCAAAACGTGGGCGCACTTCATCACGAAATTTAGTATTAATCTGAAATAAATTGAGTGGTAGTTGTTTATAAGATCTAACTTCGTTACGAATAAGATAAGTAATAACCTCTTCATGAGTAGGGCCCAGAAGAAATGAACGAGCGCTTCGGTCGGTAAAACGTAGGAGTTCCAGACCATATTGTTCCCAGCGTCCGCTCTTATGCCATAAATCTGCTGGCTGTACTATCGGCATGGATACTTCTATAGCCCCAGTGTTGTTCATCTCTTCTCGTACGATGTTTTCGACTTTGCGTAGTGTGCGTAGACCAGTAGGCAACCAAGTATAAAGACCTGATGCAAGTTGACGAATCATTCCGGCGCGTAGCATCAGTTGGTGGCTAATTACTTCCGTATCTACTGGAATTTCTTTAAGAGTAGAGAGTAAATATTGGCTAGTACGCATATTTATCTCCTTCATAACATCCCAGGCAGAAAGCGGAGAATAATAAGTAGGCTTTACGTCTGATCATTTGCTCAACAACTAATATGAATATATTCAATAAAAATGTACATAATCTATTAATATCTTAAATAGTTTTCCGTATAGTATGGTGCCGAAGACCGGACTCGAACCGGTACACCCAAAAAGTGGTTGATTTTGAATCAACTGCGTCTACCAATTTCGCCACTTCGGCTCTTAAAGTAAAGTTCATCGAAAGGGAAAAGAGAAAAGCTCATATTAATAATAATTTGGGCGAGTATTAACTCTTAAGCTAGTAAGCTGCTGTTTAATATTAATACTATTATCTATTATCTATTATACAGCCAGCTACTTAATTTGAGCAAAATATTTTTGACCAGCCTAGTTTACGACTTAAAGTATGAAAATAATTATAATCATTAGGATGAATCAAATATAGGTAGTAATGGCTACGACGGATAACAATTTCTTCTCCATCCATGATGGGAAAAGTGATCTGACTATCACAGCTGATTTCTACATCAGGCTTCCATTGAGCAAATTTTAGTCGGATAGTACTACTACCATGAATAACTAACGGGCGGGAAGAAAGAGTATGCGGAAACATAGGCACGAGTACTATCGTATCCACGGTCGGGGTAAGAATAGGACCTCCGGCAGAAAGAGAGTAGGCAGTGGATCCTGTAGGAGTGGATATAATCAGTCCGTCGGAACGTTGCGAAAATGCGAAATCATCATCGATATAAACATCGAATTCGATCATATGTGCTACCTTGCCAGAATGTAGTACCACTTCATTAATAGCAGTGCTAGTTTGTCCGCATATGTTGTTACGACAAATACGTACTTCTAGTAAGAAACGTTTATCGCTGCGATAATTACCTGCTAAAACATCGGATAACTGTGTTAACGCTGATTCTGGGTCTAAATCAGTGAGAAAGCCGACATGACCACGATTGATGCCGATAACTTTTATATGGTAGCGGGATAATATTCGCGCTGCACCTAGCATATTTCCATCACCACCTACCACAATAGCAAGGTCGGCCTGCTGGCCGATATCTGCTAAACTACCGGTAATAGCATCGTATAATGCTAAATCACGAGCAATTTTATGTTCAGTAATAACATTTATGCCTTTTTCTATCAACCAATAATATAGCATTTCATGGGTAGCTAGTGCATTTGAATAGCGTGGATGCCCGACGATGCCGATCGTTTTAAACGTTGCAGTAATGTTTTTGCTGATATCGACGTTTGTTTTATCTTTTGCCCGTTTCATTATATTTCGTCCCTTGAATCCTTACTATTTATCCCCATAATAACCGGACTAGTAAGAATAATGCTGAAGCGCGGAGAAAACGCATGATAAGTAAAGAAAAAAATATCCCTGACGAGCAAGTATCACAAGACAACGAAATAGAGCAAGCTGAAGTCGTACCTGAAACTGCTGAAGTAGTACCTGAAACTGCTGAAGTCGTACCTGAAACGACTGAAGTAGTACC